>JBCDHA010000080.1:0-10207 GCA_038750705.1 Bacteroidota bacterium | reverse complement strand
AGTGTGGTATTGAATGTGATACTATTTGCGTTACCATCAGAAAAACCGAGCCCCCTGGTACCAAAATTATCAAGCTCATAGACCAAATAAGAGATGGAGTTGTTTAATGAAAAATAATTATCAGGCCATTCTAGTTGTCTACCTAAACCAAGTGTAACCCCTCTTACGCCAAGTCTGGCATTAAAATCATCAAATCTTCTGCCAGATAAGGACACCTCTCCGTTTGAACCGAGTTCGGCAACTGACTGGCGTTGTACAGAATAATTAAAACTTATTGAAAAAGAATTGGGTTTTTTACCTCCCAGCCACGGCTCGGTAAATGAAAAAGTGTAGTTCTGGAATTGCCTTCCGTTGGCCTGTGCCCGCAATGAAAGTCGCTGACCATCCCCTACGGGAATTGGCGTAAACTTACCTTTCAGCATGTTTCTTACCGAGAAGTTGTTGAGCGTAAGGCCTAGCGTTCCCACAAATCCAAAAGCTCCACCCCAGCCACCGGACAACTCAATTTGGTCACTAGATCGCTCTACCACCTTCCACTCGATATCAACGGTACCATCAGCGGGGTTCGGAAGTGGTGTAGGCGTAATCTGCTCGGGGTCAAAGTACCCTATTTGAGACAGGCGTTGTTGTGTTCTTATTATATCACTTCTGCTAAACTTCTGGCCGGGAACAGTTCTTAGCTCCCTTCGAATAACGTGATCCCTGGTTTTATCATTGCCTGCAATAATAACATTTTTAATTGTGGCCTGCTCACCTTCATAAATCCTCATTTCTACGTCAATAGAGTCACCGTCAACAGCAACTTCAACGGGGTTAACCCTGAAAAACAGGTATCCGTCATCCATGTAAAGGCCGCTGATATCCGGTCCCTTGGGATTAAAAGTTAATTTTTGGTCTATTAGCTCTTTATTGTAGACATCTCCCTTTTCAATAGCCAGAATTCTATCCAGCGTCTCATCCGTGTAAATGAAATTACCGGTCCAAATGATATTCCTGAAGTAATATTTATTGCCTTCATCAATCTTCAGGTTAATATTGATTTTATCGTCACCAGAGCCGTATATGGTGTCCGCTAAAATGGTGGCATCACGGTATCCCTTTGAATTGTAAAAGGCGATTATGGCTTGTTTATCATCCTCATAATCTGACTTTATAAATTTGGAGCCCTTAAAGAAGTTTAGCTTAATATTGTTGTTGATAAATTGCTTGAACTCACTTCCTGAAACCTCATATGTTGAGTCGAAGAAGTTAACTACCTTTTTGGGTTTTGCGCTTACCAACAGCTCAGCCGCACGCTTGATCAATGAAATTCTGACGTGCTCATTGGTTGATTTCATTTTTTTCTTCAAACGATTGTCTGAAAACTCACTGTTGCCCTCAAAAGTGATCCGGTTAATCTTAACCTTAGAGTTAGAATTAACAACAATCCTTAGTTTGACTCCATCGGTATTAATAGTATCTTCAGACTGTATAACTTTTACATCCGCATTCAAATAGCCCTTTTGGATATAGTGATTCTTAACAGTAATCTGAGTATTTCTTAATATAGCATCGGAAAGAATTCTACCTCTGATTAGATTTAAATCCTCACGAATCTGGGACTCCCATGATTTTCGAACTCCCTCAAAAGTGAACCCTGTCAATCTCGGTCGCTCAGAAAGGCCTATTTTCAAGTAGATCTGATCACCTTCGATCTTGTCTATTGAGATAGTTACATCTCCGACTAATCCGTGTTTCCACAGCTTCTTTATTGCTCCACTTATCTCGTCACCGGGTACTTTAACTTTATCGCCCACTTTAAGCCCTGAAAGAGAAACTAATGCATTTTTGTCAAGGACTCTGAGCCCCTCTACCTCTATGCCACCAACAACATAAACTTTTGGGTTAGAATAATTTAACGAACTTCTCTCCGTATTACCTCCTGAGGTGTTTCTTCTTTTTCTGAATTGCCCGTATGCTGTATCAATTAGCATACAAAGGGCCAATAGGAATAAAATTTTCTTCATCAGGAATTCACTTGTTCGCTTATTCTACCAAATCGTCTCTCCCTATTCTGAAAAGCTTTCAATGCCAACTTTAAATCGTCTTTCCTAAAATCTGGCCATAACTTTTCCGTAATGTATATTTCAGTGTAGGCCAATTGCCACAACAGAAAGTTACTAATTCTCATTTCTCCACTGGTCCGAATCAAAAGTTCTGGGTCAGGCATTTTCCTAGTTTGCAAATAGTTACTTACGCGGTCCTGATCTATTTCATTTTCTAATAGCAGTCCAAGCTTGACATCAGAAGCTATTTTCTTAATTGCCTCAGTAATCTCCCACCTGCCACTGTAGCTTAACGCTAATACGAGAGTGAGTCCCGTATTGTTTTTGGTCATCTCCATAGCTTCGTAAAGTTCCTGCTGGCAATCCTTCGGAAGACTATCTATAGAGCCTATTGCTGAAAGTTTTACGTTATTATTTAACAAAGTCTTAAGTTCTTTTTTTATAGTAAGAACTAAAAGCTGCATCAAACCACTAACCTCTTCAAGAGGCCTGCTCCAGTTTTCAGTGGAGAAAGCGTATAAAGTAAGGAATTCAACTCCAAGTTCCGCACAGCCTTCGGTTACATCTCGCACAGCTTTAATAGCATTTTTATGGCCAAAAATTCTTGCAGCACCCTTTTTCTTCGCCCATCTGCCATTACCATCCATGATAACGGCGACATGGCGAGGAATAGTATTAAATTCACTATTTTCAATTACACCAGACACAAGTTTGCAAAATTAGCTCTTTTAAAAGAAAAACAGCACTTAATGACGGTTTTTAACGACTTCGGTAATTACGTTTATACGGACTATTAGGACAGGGAATCACATAGAAAGAATATGTCAAAGAAAGACCAACATAATAATAGGCATCGTTATCAAACCTATTTCCGGTTTGATAATTTTTAATTACACCATCTCCATCGCTAAGATTATCTAAATAATCAAAAAAAGTTTTTCTAGCTCCGAACTCCAACCCCAGGTACCACTTAGGATTGAGCACATACTTAAATCCAAACCCAAAAGGAATAGACGGCTGAATATTGCTATACTCCTCCGGCTTATCCCCTTCACCGGAGATACCAAAAATCCCTAACCCTCCAAAGAGATAAGGTGTCCACCTAATAAGTGTATGCTCCTGCCTCCATTTTAAGAAGTGGTATTCAAATCCGGCAGAAGCTTCGAATAAGAATATGCTAAAAGAAGCATTTCTTTCTTCTGCAAAAGGGTCTATGGTGGTCTGCGAATCATCTCCTGCCAGCCTTCCAGCGGTGAGACTTACGCGAAAGCTTACGGCATTGCTAAGGTTGTTTCTAAAAAAAACTGTTCCAGCAGGATTGATGGAACCCAACCCGATACCCCGAACCAGTTCACCCGAATACCTAAATCCTCCTACTCCGAACCCTATCTCAGTTTCTTGAGCATGAACTCTCTCAGAAAAAAGGAGTGCGGCTAAAACAAAAATGGGAAAACCAACGAGCAGCTTTCCCTTAAAAAAAAGATTTTTATTCAAAATCATATTATCTAAACTTCGCTCTTCTAAATGTAGCTCCTATTATATAAGCCAGTTTGATAGAAGTAACGAAGTACAAGTCATTATCGTCTTCATTACCCCGGAAATTGTCTGTGAATTCGGTACCATAGCCGTCAAAGAAACCATCATTATTTCTGTCTGATGCTATTGCGTCTATAACATCAAAATCCCTGGCCGTTCCTGATTCAGCCGAAGTTAATTCTCGAGATCTATCGGACAACTCTCTTGCCAGCTCATTAGGAAGTAGACCTGAATCTACATAATTAGCACTGACATCATCCAGGTAATCGGTAAAGGTATACCTCATACCCAATTCAATGCTTAAGTCAAAAACCTGGTTCAGTCTATATCGGAACCCTATTCCAACAGGGATAGCAAACTGGATTAAATTATAGGGTTCAATACCTGAGTTTACAGCATCAGCCGGTAAGTCTGAATATTGTCCCTCGGTTCCCAGTGGTTCTAAGTCCACCCAGGAGCCTGCCTCAGGCAACGCACTATCTTCATTGACATAGGCCTGAGGATTGTGATGGAAAACTGCAAGACCTACAAAAACATAAGGGGTGAATTGCAGACGACTTATATAAGACCCCTCATTCTTAAAAAGATCAAACGCCGCAGTGACGGAAAGCTCTTTTATGCGATTTCTAAATTGCAGATTTCTAACGTAGCGGTACCTTGCTTCTGTATCATTAGGGTCTGCCGACTCAAAATCGTCTCCTTTAAGAGTACCGTAAGTAAAAGACCCTCTCAACGTATACCTGGGACCAAATCTATGCCCAAACATAACTCCTATTCCAGGCCTTGTGAACGAAATGTCGGTACTTGCGGTATTATTAAGTGGTGACAAATCTCCGAAGTAGTTAAACGCGTTTACGGTAAATGCCAGAAAGTTATATTTTTTGTCACCGGAAAAGTTATTCTTTTGACCTCTAAAATTTCTGATGCGCTTGTTATTCTGCCGGATGCGTTTTTTGCTCAACTGCCCGTAAGAATCGGCTACAGAACAAATCAAACAAACAATTAAAAAAGGGGCTATAATCTTTTTCATCATTGAACTATAAACAGGTAAGATAGTAATACCTCTAACCTTTCAAAGGTAATCATTAATTGAATTAACAAAAAACTCAATTACGAGCGTCTAATCCCCAGTTTAATTTTTGACGTAACGTCTTAAAATAGTTACTGTCAGAAAGCTTAATTAGCCTTATTTTAAAATTCTCTCTGCTAACAGCAAGTTTTATTGATTCATCAACCGTTTCAAATCTCGAATCGAGCGAGATCAGAAAGGTTTTACTTCTTCCCTCTATTGTGAAGGTAAGTTCAGCGCTGTCAGAAACTACCATCGGCCGGACCGTTAAGTTATGAGGACTGACGGGAGTAATTATAAAATTATTAGACTGAGGTAATATTAAGGGACCTCCACAGCTAATCGAATAACCGGTGGAACCGGTTGGAGTAGCTACAATTATACCATCGGCCCAATATGAGTTCAGAAATTCGCCATTAATATAAGTATTTACCACAATCATCGACGAGGAGTCTTTCTTGAGAATGGTAAAATCATTCAATGCAAAAGGAATGCTACCAAAAACATTCGGGTCTGAATCTAAATGAAGTAATGTCCTTTCATCAAAGGTATAAGAGTCTCTTTTTATGCAGTCCAGCGCACTTTCAATATCATCTTTAGCCGTGGTAGCCAGAAAACCCAGCCTCCCTGTATTTATACCTAGAATGGGAACATTAGAGTTCCCTATTTGGGTAACCGCCTCTAGCAGGGTACCGTCTCCACCTAATGTCATTAATAATTTAAGATGACCCAGATCGTCCTCTTTTTCAAAAGAAATGAAGGACTCATTCATGAGATCCTGCTTCTGCAGTATGCCGCAGTAGGCAGATGATATAAAGATTTTAGCTCCCCAAGAATTAAGCGTTTCTAAAACATGCTTTATAAAAGCCCGGTTATCAGACTCAAACACCTTGCCGTGAATACCAATATTCATGGTCTCATCAGATGTCTAAAAATCGAAAAAGCATATCCAGCTTCTCCTTGTCTTTTTCTACAATTTGGGATTCTTGGAACCTTCCAATGACTTTGTATCCAAACCGCTCAAATGTAGCCACAATTTGGGCCAGGTCAGGTTTGTTAATTTTAAGTGTAACGCGAAGCTGGCTGCTATCCACATCGTCCTCTTTAACACTACTGCTAAGAATTTTTGCGTTATTCTCCTCAACAAGTCTGCTTATCTGCGAAAGTGAATAATCTATATGTGGAATTGAAAGCACCAGGATACTGCCTGGCATTTGAATAGCAATGGACTGGGCCATTGAATTAATGGTATCCTGTACCGTAATTACACCGATGTATTTATTCGTGTGATCTTGTACACTAACCATTTTCATCTCGTTTTCGGCCGCCTTTTTTATAACATCATACATATGCGAGCCGCTACCTAAAACACATTGCTTTCCAATTTTATCAAAGGTCTCGATTAATTTCTCGGCATCATTTGCCTCCATTATCATGTCTTCTGTGATAAAGCCTAAAAAATGCCCGTCGTGAACAACAGGCAATTCGTTGCACCTCAATTCTTCCATCCAAACCAGGGCTTTGTGTGCATCATCCTTTTGTTTCAAAGGCGGTATCATATGATTAATCAATTCCCCTGCTATCATCTCTCCAAAAATTCACTTAATATTTGATTAAACTTGGCCGGATGCTCCATCATAGGCGCATGGCAACACTTATCTACAAACCTCAACTCTGAATTCGGTATAAGTTTATTAAACTCATGACCGACCATAGGTGGAGTTATCGTATCATTTAAACCCCAAATTAGAAGTGTTGGTTTCTTAATTGTAGTAATATCTTTGGCCATGTTGTGCCTCTGTGCAGATTTTGCAATGGCAACTATTCGAAGACATTTAGGAATGCTTTTAGTGGTTTCAAAAACTTCATCTACTAATTCCTTGGTGGCTGTTTTTGGGTTGTAAAATGTATATTCCACACGTTCTTTAATGTATTCATAGCTCCCCCGCTTCGGAAACGACCCTCCCATGGAATTTTCAAATAATCCGGAGCTTCCCGTAAGAACGAGTTTTTCAACCTTGCCCGGATTTTTTAACGTGTAAATGAGCCCCACGTGACCTCCAAGAGAGTTACCTATTACCGTCATACGCTCTAGTGACTTAAGCTGAATAAATCCTTCTAAGAATTTGACAAGACCGTCTAACCCTGCTTGTTTTAATGGCATCTCATAGATAGGTAACAGCGGTATTAACACCCGGTAGCTTGACTTAAAATGATTAACAAGGCCTTCCCAATTACTCAGCGCACCAAAAAGCCCGTGAAGCAAAAGCAGAACTTCACCATTCCCCTCATCAATATACTTATAGTCTTTCTCTTCTTTTATATCCAGCGGCATTTGTTGATACGCGTTTCATAGCAAATTAAGCAAAATTGATTCAATTAAGTTAGGATACCATTGATACTGATCCAATTTCCTAATATTTCCAAACCATATTGTGTTAAAGCCGCTTCCGGGTGAAATTGTAACCCCCAGATTGGTAATACTTTGTGGCGCATGGCCATCAGTTCATTTTCTTGGGTGTAAGCGAGCGGAATGATCGGATGATCTGAATTTAACGTCAATATCAAAGAATGATAACGAACCACTTCAAAGTCTTGTTTCAGGCCTCTGAATATCGGATCGTGCTTTACTTTTATTTCAGAGATCTTACCGTGCATCGGTTTTATTGCCTTGTGCAGTTGTGCTCCAAAAAATTGACCAATGGCCTGATGACCCAGACATATGCCGAGCATTGGGAGTTGATCGTGATAGTACTTAATAACGTTGAGTAAGTTTCCTGAATTTTCAGGAATTGAAGGCCCGGGTGAAAGCACAAGACCTTTATATTTAAAAGACCTAATTTCTTCCAGAGACACATTGTTTCTAAATACTTTGCACCGAACCCCTAGCTGTTCAAAGTAATCCACCAGGTTATAGGTAAAGGAATCAAAATTATCAAGCAGAAGAATCACTCTTCAATAAATCTTGGATAGTTTCAAAAAGGTCAGAGGCAAAAGGCATTACATTTGAAACCATATCTACAATGCGTGGAGCTAATGTTAGCAAATAGGGATATAAAATAGAATCCGAGGTCCAGGTGCCCTGCAAGGCCATACCAAATGAATTTGAGAGCCATAGAATGACACTAATCCCAAATGCCCATTTCAAAACAGCCAGTAAAGCACCTGCCAGGTTATCAACTGAGCCAAGTAAGGTCATATCAATAATTTTTTTCAAAAACCTGCCGATGAAATTCATACCCACCACAATTACGATGAAAATAAGTAGGAATGAAAGGTAAGGCAAAAGCTCCCCGTTTATATCGAAGTGTTCGTCTAATACTGACATGCCCCAGTGCAGGAGCCTAAACCCTCCGATAATGGCGAGAATAAAAGATAGAATAGCTATTGCCTCTAGCAGAAAACCTTTTCTGTAGCCTTTGAATGCCCCAAAGACAAGGAAGCCAATTATGACAACATCAAAAATATTCAACTACTGCTAAGAATTGATTTTACCATTTCGGATATCTTTTTTCCGTCAGCTTTTCCAGCTAGCTTCTTTGTGGCCGCGCCCATTACTTTACCCATATCTTGCATGCCGCTGGCGCCTACTTCCGTTATTACGGATGATATCTCATTTTTAAGTTGGTCATCTGACAGCTGTTCGGGTAAGTATTTAGAAATTATCTCAAACTCAAACTGCTCTTTAGATGATAAATCATCCCGACCTTCTTGCGCATATAATTCCGCTGACTCCTTTCGCTGTTTGGCTGCCTTGGTGAGTAATTTTATTTCCGCTTCTTTTGATAAATCACTACCGGCACCCTTCTCAGTTTCAGCTAATAAAATGGCCGATTTAATTGCCCTCAAGGCTGTTAATTCATCTTTTTTCTTGGCCAGCATGGCACTTTTAATATCTTGATCGATTTGTTGTTTGAGACTCATATTATATTTCTTTTGAGAAACTTATCGTTAATTTGAACCGAAGGCAAAGTTAGAAATCGTTGAGTTCCTACAAAACGCAAAAGATCAACCGCTTAGAAATTGTACAAGGCTAAACCATGTAAGCACAAATGGCAATATTAAGCGTCAATATCAACAAGTTTGCTACGCTCAGAAATGCAAGGGGGGGCAATAATCCTAACGTAGTGAAGGCCGCACAAGACTGTGAACGATTTGGTGCGCAGGGAATTACGGTACACCCCAGGCCTGACGAACGCCATATTCGATATGACGATGTTTTACAACTGAGCAACGTGGTAACTACCGAGCTTAATATAGAAGGTTATCCGGACGAGCGTTTTATGGAGCTGGTACTAAGAAGTAAGCCTGCTCAGGCTACGCTAGTGCCCGACGGTCCGGATGTATTAACTTCAAATGCCGGTTGGGATACTATTACAAACAAAAGTCAGCTTAATGAAATAGTGAGCGAACTCCAAAAAAATGAGATAAGGACATCAATTTTCTGTGACCCTGTTGATAAAATGGTTCAGGGTGCAGCAGAAACTGGCACCAACAGGATTGAGTTATATACCGAATCGTATGCATCAAACTATCGCAAGAATCGGGCAAGCGCTATTCAAAGCTACAAGCAGGCATCTCAAGTGGCAGATTCTCTAGATTTAGGAATAAATGCCGGGCACGACCTTGACTTAGAAAACCTACACTATTTCATTTCTGAAATTCCCGAAACTCTTGAAGTATCTATAGGTCACGCTCTGATATGTGATGCTATTTACCTTGGACTTGAAAACACTATACAACTCTACCTGAACAAGTTAAGGCGGAATTAATCCTCGGGCTGGATCGTACCTATTCCCGAGACGTCTTTTTGGATATCATAGGGGTTACCTTTATACGTAATACCGCCCACCCCACTCACGGAAGCTATAAGACGATCTGTAACATGAATAGCCGCACCACCTACCCCGTTGATTTCAATTTCGCATCTTTCACTTACCAGATTTTCCGCATCCAGGCCTCCTGCCCCATCCATGCTAATCCGCTGTTCTACCACCTGGCCGCTTAGTTCCATGGCTCCTGCTCCTGAAATGTTAATTTCCAGGGCTTTCATATTAAGGTCTAGTTCTACGGCACCAGCGCCAGACATATCCAAGTCAAGATAATCTTCTTCTATGGTTTGATCCGATGTCAGAATTGCTGCTCCTCCAACCGAAATTGACCTTAACTCTGAATAGCTAACCACCACATTTACCCCATCTTCACTTATGAGATTCCTGTCTGAAATGAGCCTGACTTTACCACCATAGCTTTCAACCACAATGAAATCCATCAAATTTTCATCCGTTGTTATGGTTACACCGGGATTATTGCTTTTTTCAAGTCGGATATCAAAATTCCCTTCCACGCTTATACTGTTAAAATCATCAATGTCAAAATCCCTGGTGATTACAACGCCATTTCCCCTTTCACCGGTTAATCTCTCGCAGCCTGTAACTGCCGGTAAAGAGAATATAATAAGCACTATCTTTAAGTATCGCATGTCAGTTATTTTGCTCTAAATCTAATTATTAAATACCAGTATCCGACTAAATTTTAAAACAAGCGAAAGGTACCT
>JBCDHA010000079.1:0-10211 GCA_038750705.1 Bacteroidota bacterium | reverse complement strand
GGCCATGGGTTTGAAGGGGGTGGGTTTAGTGGCCAATTAATGGGCGGCATAGCTTCCTGAAGGTTCAATGGTAGCGTAGCCGTCTTACTTCCAATTGGATTGGTAAAAATCAAATCAGTTCCATTGTCTAAACCTAATTCTGTAAAAGTATAGATCAACTCAATTCCATTAGGCAAGAAGGCTCGACAGTGATCATCTACAAGACGAGTAACCGTCACGAAAAACGGTGGTATACCTGTAACTCCTCTATTAATATCAATCCGGAAGTGTTCCTTTTTTGTGCAACCTCCGGATTTTACCCTAATGACAAGTTTATCTTCAAACACAGACGCACCTAAAAGCGGTTCTATCTTCGGTAGGATTGGTCCGGTACCGCCTATACTCTTGGGTTCCTTACTCGCTGTTTGTTGCGCGATACTGTTTTGCTTGGCTACCACCTTTACTCCTTTGAGGTCAGTTGGAATATCTTGAATAACATGACTACCTTCAATTGGAGTAAGAACGGTAAGAGAAATACCTGTCGGTGGATCTGCCATGAAATCGAACTCGTAGATTCCATCTTTTTGCGATCCAGTGGGAACTAATGTAGGTTTACTCCAACCTGATGACGAAGCAATTCCAGAAGCTTCAATCAAGAGTTGTGGAGGAAGACTTTCAAGAATAGAAATATTCACCTCCTTGACTTCAAATACTTTTTGGCTCATAAGATTTTTTAGTTAAAGTTCCTTAAGCCATTGTGCATTGTAAATACTGATTTTTGGGTATTTTATGGTACAATCACCTCCTGAAATTGCATTATTGTGAATGTGCGGACAGAATGTAAAATAGCTAAACTATTTCTTGGACTTTCGAATGAATTTAGTCTTCTTAAAAGACAAGGCTACTTGGATGCTATCCCGATCCTACTCTCTAGTTCTTTCAATTCTTTATGATAGAAATCATATTCCAGTCTCCCTAATGAAGACAAACTATCGTATTTTTTAACAATCAGGATATCATGTAACTCCTTATGAGCATCTCTTAATTCAGTCAGATTCGGTTCAAATATCGTCAATTGCTTGTTGCCAGGATTAAAATTCTTGAAGTAGTTTGTCATGGGCATGGCTAACGTAACACCTGCATGTAAGGCAGCTTTAGAGTTCTTCATTCTTGCAATAACCTCTTTTAAGTGACAATTGACATTTTGCAATTCGCGTGTTCCATCAAAGGCCATAACTCTCCCAACGTCGTGACTAAAAAAATCTTGAGCTACTCTTTCTTCTACATTTTTATCCTTGGGGGTTAAAATCTGAACAGTTTGAACCCTTGATCTAACCACACCATGATGTGTTCGTATTGACGCTCTTATCATGTAGATTCCTGGTGTACTGATAATCCAGCCTTGTCTACTATACGCAAGGAACAATGGAGCGCTGATCGATTTGTCTGGTTTTAATTTTATGTGACACGGCTTTCGGGTGTGACTGATGAAAGCGATATAGTCCTGTGCTACCCCACCCTCTTTTTCTACCGTTATGTGGATGTTATGGTAGTCTGTGAGCAGATTATTATCTAATTCAACCTGCTCTTCAGATACATTTTTAAGCACTAATTCAGCCATCACAGGTTCTAAAAATTCGAATTGGAATTGAGAAAAAGTGATACTTAATTCTAAGTCTTCGTTTGAATGACTGGCATGAGAATTGTCATGAATAAAGGCTGAGGCTCCCATCTTAATCAACTTTCGAGGAGCATGACGCATGAACATCAATTCATCATCTTTAAACCTAAATTGGAACTTTTCAAAACTGAATCCATGCTCCATTGAGTGATTCATGAAACCATATTGCGGATTGGATGAATCAATGGCCCACGGTCGATATTTCTCTTCAACTTCATGTGGATGTGCCAGATTGAAGGCATGGCCAATTTCATGACAAGTAAAGAAGAATTTATTTCGCTTAACTAATTCGGAACTATAATGACCGTTAACATCAAGTAAATCAGACCCATAAAAGAGGACCGCCCCCTGACGTTGAAATTCATCTTTAAAGTCAAACATTAATCCCTCATACCCGCTAGGATCAGGATGATAGACACCTGCAAGCAATACCCATAATGCCCAATCGGACTTTAAATGATTACTCTGAGACCAGAAGCGGGTAATTGCATCGTGCAATTCATTGGGTTTCCAATCGTCATCAAATTCATCTGGATTTTGAAGAGGACTTGACAAGTCTATAGAAGTGGCTTGCATCGGCATGGATATTTCAAATCCTGCTCTCGCAAAAATATCTTGAACCGAAACCTTATGACCCTTTAACTCCTCTGGTAACAATTCCAGCTCAGGCTTCGCTGTTGTATCTAAGCCTAAAACCGGTATATGTTGAATGACGTAATCAACCTCCATTTTGATCGATTCAAAGAAAGGGCTCTTCTGCTCATAGACTTGAAAAATTGACTCGCCTGATAATTCAAAAGTGATTTCTAGCCTTTTATTCGGAAGTAGCCTCAATTTCAGTTCTTTGCCCTGAATGCGTTCATCTAATGCTTCGATCTCAGCTATTTTTCCGGAAAAAGAACCATCCTGTTGTTTTCTAAGATCTTGACATATAAAGAAAAAATGGGTTGTAATACTAATTGACAAGATACCGCTGACTGCAAACTGTGCATATGGACCATCAATGTCTAAATGAATGTATTCTGCATCATTTCCTGCCAAGGGTTTATATTTTCCGCTATTCATTTATATGTTGTTAATTCTGTCAGGTCTAAAGATGTAGCTCTTCAAGGTGTTTTTGAAAATGCTAATGAAAAGCTTACTCCATTTTTATTCGTTATGACGAGAGAACCATTCAATTGCTTAGCCAAGAGGTTGATTAACTTCATACCAAATGAAGTAGCATGGTTTATATCAAATTCTTCTGATAGACCTACACCATTATCGGTTACTATAAGGAGGTACCTTTTCTGCTTCTTATTCAGTTTAATACTGACCTTAGGATACTTAATACCTTCAAAGGCATATTTAAAGGAATTACTCACCAGCTCATTAACAATTAGACCTATAGGCAGAGCCGTATCGGCATCTATCTTTGTTTCTGGAATTTCTATTGTTACATTCCGATCATATTTAAAACCATAGGACTGGGACAAGGCCTTCACCAAATTTTCAATATATTCTCTTATATTCAAGATCGTCAACTTATCATTTTGGTATAGTTTTTCGTGGATAAGAGACATAGCTCTTAACCTATCTTTTCCTTCTGCTACTGCCTTTTTTGCTTTTTCATCCTCAAGTTTCATCGACTGTAAACCAAACAAACTGGATACTACTTGCAAATTGTTCTTTACACGATGATGCAATTCGCGCATTAAAATTTCGATTTTTCGGTTCTTGGAACGGATCTTCAAGATTGCCATAACCAATCCAATCGAAAGGATAATAAACGTAATCGCAAAAACTGCAATTGTCAAAATCCACTTACTTTGTGTTTCTAATTGGTTTTGCTGCTTCAGAATCTCATATTCCTTTTCGGCAGTTTTTAACCGAACGTTCATTTCAGAGATTTTCAGAGTATTTTTTCTAAAGTCGAGCCTATTTTGATGTTTAGTGGCTTCCCATAGTAGTTGAAACGCTGAGTCATATCCACCCTTTTGTGCATAATACCAAACTGAGGATGTCTGATTTTGAATAAAAGAAGACCGGAGTGTATCCGACAAATTCCATTGGGTCTTAGCTAGATCTAAATACTGTCTTGCCAGTTCGTAGTTTTGTTCAATGGATTCTATATAGCATAGATGAATGTAGGAAGAAAACTTCAGGTATTTTAAATAAGTCTTATTTGCGGACAAAGCGATCGAATGATGATATTCTTTACGTGATGATTCAAACTCTGATTTATTTCTACTGTTGACTGCAATAAGGAAGTAGTAATACGCCATTAGGTCATCAGAAAGGTTATGACTTAAAAAGTGTGTTTTTAAGTCCCTAATTGCAGTGGGATACAACTCAAGCGCCTTTGCTACATCTATGGATTTAGTTATGTACTTAACATAATGAATGTGATACCAAGCTGTTTCATTTGGTGATGCTATTAATGATTTGTAATCTAGAAGTCGCTGAAGATAATCATCGCTGCTTTGCAAAATCTCGTGATCATAGAGCATCAAAATCAAAAAGTAAGCCAACTTGATAAGCATCTTATCATTAATACTCCTTGCTAATAGCATACACTCTGAAAGAATCTCGAAAGTTCTGGTATTGGCAGGTTCATTGAATAGATAATAGGCAGCTCTTCCTAACTGGTTAAGAATCATTGTACTATCGGTATCATTGACTAGAATATCGAACAGAATTTTATCATTTTCTGGCTCCTGACCAGCATTGCAGATAAAGAGTGAGATGATCTGATGATAATTGACGTCATGTTCATCATCAAGTTGACTAGAAAATTCCTTTAAACCTTCAAAATCAAGCCGCATGATATGGTCGAGATAATTCGACCTGATAGATTCAGCGGCTTGAACTGATGTTAATTGTATGATTATTGATATGAGAATCAATGATCTCAATTATAAAAACATTTTAAGATTACTTGGAGTACAATTAATAGTAGCTGCACCAACGGGTCCCGCGCTTCTATTGAAAGGATTGCCCTCCACACTTTCACCGGTAGTGATAAAATCTGAATTCACATATTTTCGTACTTCTCCCGGAACAGGTGAAATATCTCCCTGGGGTCTTATCAGGAGGCCATCTCGAACAAAGTATTCACTGTCAAACATGCCATTAACTATGGCCTCGTTCTTGCTTCCAGTACCATTGGAACTCATACGCTGTAACTTTCTTAAGACCCTTAGATAATTGCCATCACTGATCTCATCGAGATTGAACTGTTGGAAATCAAGTGTCAGCACTTCAAATTTTGTCTCAACATTCTTCGTTGAAGCTCGGACCCAAATATCCATTTCAATCCCTCCATCATCTGTGGTTTTTGTGCGAGGTTTATCAACAACCAATATTTGATCAGTAGCACCCGGTTGCTTGCATAGCTCAAGGTTAATTGGACCCTTGTAATTGATACCGACGAAATTCATTTCCTTAAGGCGCGTCTTTCCGTCTGAGGGCTTATCACATACCATTTGAGCGTATATGCCAAAAAAAGTTCCGTAAAGCTGAGTCGCATGAATGAGTTGAAAGCGATCTTTATCAGCTTCCCTAATGCTTATGTTTGATGAAAATTCTAAAGCCATAATTCTATTATTAAAATTAATTGATTTTTGTAAGATTCAATATGTTAAAGAAGTCATTAGAATGAAATACGAATTTCTGAGTATTCTCACACCAAAACTTTGTTATCGTTCGCAATAACCCCCCCCTCAAAACAGATCCTCACCAAATGGGCTGCGCTTCGGGCGTTTGCCTTACGCATCGCATTTTTCCTATGTGTGCTTACCGTCAATGCACTGATGAAGAGCTTTGCTGAAATTTCATCGCTGCTCAGGCCCAGCGAGAGCGCTTCGATGATTTCAATTTCTCGCCTAGTAAGGTTCGGTTTAGTCATTATTTCAGGAGAGTTGATCATACATCGAAACTCCGAAACATTTAGATAGCTATGAAATTCTCTTTGTGAATAAGCCATTTTCTTTGTGAGCATTACAAAAAAGTAAACTTGTTAACAAAATCCGCCTTAAACGAGGAGCTTATAGGGATGGATTTCTGGTTGATAAATACCCTATTTCCTTCAAACTCCTCTACCTTCTTCAAGTTGACTACATAAGATCGGTGTATACGCATGAACTCCGGAGATGACAGGTGGCTTTCAAAGGTCTTTAGGTTAATGGCAAGGGTGATGGGATGATCATTCACCAACACCTTGGTGTAGCTTCCTTCGGCCTGTGCGTACCTGATCTGATCAAGTTCAATTTTTTTATATCGCGTGCTGTCCTTAATAAAAATGAAGTCTTTGATTTGGAAAACATCTTTTTCAGGCTGAAGGCCTGCTTTCAGCAAGTTGTTAAAAGCAATCTCTACGGCCATATGGAGATTAGTCTCTTCGAAGGGCTTTACGATATAAGCGGCAGGTTTTACTTTCTTGGCGCGATCCAGAAATTTTTGGTCGGCATATGCGGTCAGGAAAATAATTGCGCAACGATGCTTCTCCAGTATTTCACTCGCTAATTCAATTCCATCCCTGTCACCTTCGATGTTAATGTCAAGAATCGCAACATCACACTTATCTTTACTAAGAAGGTCCAAAGCCGTATCAGCGCTGGTACACTGACCTATCACCCGATACCCCTTTGCTGAGAGAATTTCTTTTATCTCTTCAGAAACAATATACTGGTCCTCAACTATTAAGACTCTAATATTAGCCATTACGTCATTTTTTTGACTACTGATAGACTATGTAATAACGGTATAAGTATTTGATGGTTAGCTTGAATGATAGTAATATAAACAAAATACTTTAATGAAAAAGGTTAATTAATAGCCTTTGATTAAATAGCTCTGGTTTTTCCGGATCGGGTCGATTAGCGGCATTACTTTTTTCTTTGACGCATATATGATAATATTTACCTTGTGCATTACAAGGTATCAGTCAATAGATTATGGAAGTTTTGAATTTCTATCTTTCGGGACGGCAACCTCTACAGGCTTCTTTTGAGGTCAAGCAATACCCAAGGATGCGAGGGTGGGCATTTACGGCTGCAGCCTCAGGTGCCTGACTATCAGGGTTTTGAAAAATAGTAGACCGATTTTGTTTTTATAGTTTAATTATTTTAACTGGCGTCCCGTAAGGGATTTTTTAATTTGGAATCAAGTGCTAAAGACACCCTTTTTATTCCCGAAAGGACATTTCTTAGTAGGAGCAGTTTTTCAGTTTAAAAGAAAAATCCGTTCTCAGACGCTGAAAGTCGCTTTTTTTTGAAAAAATTAGCCGCTACCAATAATTGTTGTGATTTTTTTACACTCATATCAAGTACGCGACAAAAGTTTAAAGTACTACTTATCAGGAAGACCCATCGGATGAACCTTCAATTTAATACGCGGTAATATGACATCTTTACTCATGTTTTTATTCACCGGATGGTTTTATTCTGATTTTTGTCGTACGCTGGTATACGCTCATATACTTCATTACAATGGTTTATTATTTGGGTCTGAGATTCTCAATAACCTTAGCATCCACCCAATACGGGTTTCCCACCAAATAAGTACTTCCGTCTTCTCTCAACTTTTCTTCTCCCTTCCAAAAAAATAAATATTTCCCATCGGGTGTCACTCTCGGACTCTGGTCGTAGAATGCCGTGTTTATCTTCTCGCCCATATTAAGGGCCGTTCCCCAAGAACCATCTTTCTGCCGAAAACTAATGTAGATATCTGCACCATAATCACCCTCTCTCTCCACATCCCACATTAAATAGGACTCATCCGGAGCTATGAAAGGATGGGCCACCCATTTCCCTGTGTTGATCACTTCATCAGCCGGTTTAGGAGCCTCACGCTCACCATTGACCAGTCGTGAATATCGAAGAGGACCATCTCCTTTTCTGGTGTATTCATCGATATAATAGGTCCCTTTTGATGAAACTGAAAAACCATGGATGGAAAGGTCTTTGAAGGGTTCCATACTTTTCATCTCCGACCAACCAGGAATGAACCGATCCCTATATTTATCTATATCCGTTGACAAGGCAGACGGCTTGCTCCATACATTATTTTTGAATTGCGCAACAAACAATGTGGGTTTCTCATATTTTCCACCATATCTTGTGAAATAGAACTCCTGCATATCTGGTGTAAAATGACCGCCTGACTCTACATACTCTTCTGTAGAAACAATACCAGGAGCGAACAATTCAGGAGTTACACCGGGTGGCTTTTGGCCAAGATAGCGATCCTCTAAAGGAGGTAAGTACCAATCACTATCTTCTGAGTCCTGTTTTTTAGTAGTGCAGGCAGTTAAAAATAATACCCATGCCAGTAGTGAAATAAAATAGGTGTTTCTCATTAGTTGGATGTTCAATACGTTTTTTTATTACCCGATAAACGCCGGTAAAATCTTTTCTGCCACGAGTTGCAGCGTGCTGTTATCGTTATTGTGAGCGGTAACCACTATCATTAGATCCAGCTCTTCGATCAGGAATATACTGGCCACCACCACCTTGAGCAGATCTGCTGAAATAACTTTTATTGCCATATTTTAGATCTGCACTCCACCAGTAATAACCGTACCCCTGATTGAAAACATCTTTCCCACCACCGTAGACATCATCATCACCTGTTAAAAGGATTCTACTGGTTGCTTTAGAGATAAAGGCTTCGGGAACTAATTGCTCACCGTTCCATTGGCCTTTGTTCATGGCCAAAGTGCCCCACTTAACCATATCTCGCGAAGTCATGGTGGTTCTACTTCCGGACTGTGGCAGACCATTGACCTCATCCGTTCCCCAACCATAGTTCGTAATACCCATTTTGTCGAGGAGTTCTTTTTTAATGAAGTCTTCCGCAGTACCCGGTATAACTGCTTGAATGACTTGCATTACCAATCTTGGATCGTCTTTGTATGAAAAACGTTGAGAAGCTGCGGTAATAGGCTCACTATATTCCAGGTAAACCTGAACCTGCGCCTGACCTTTTAATTGGTTTTTATTTTTCTCTAGCTCTTTTCGGCGCTCTTCACTAATGCGGATACCGGAACGCATGGTTAGCGCCTGGTGAAGCGTGATCTTTTCTGCACCCTCCACCAATTTTGTGGTGTCCAGTTCCTTGAGAAAACCGATCAGGGGCTTATCTAAATCGGCCATAGACAGATAGCCCATCTGTATAGCACGACCGAGCGCCATGCAGGTATAGGCTTTAGTTGCTGAAGCCTGCGGGTGTGGCAGGTCAATACGACCGCGTGAATAATAGGATTCAAAGAGGAGTTTGCCCTTTTGAGAAATGAGCAGGGCATCATAACCTAGATGTTTATTGCGCGCAATCTCCTGTGCCAGCTGAAGTATCCTCGCTTTATTGCCACCATCTACACCCAATTCACCTACAATGATGCCGTCTTTTCTATAGCCAGGCGATGCATCGATAAAAGCTTCTTTGAGGTCTGGCATCTCGCTGAAGGAAAGTTTAGCCTCACTTGCTGTAGTCCCTGGCGCTTGAGTATCGCTTTGTTGAGCGTAGCTGCCATTTATTACAGCAAAAAGCATTAAAAGCAGGCATAGCATTTTATTTTTCATAGGAGTTGTTATTTATAAAGGTTGTTTTGTTGATATCTACTTTGGCCGTTTATATACCACTCACTTTGACACCTTTAACCAGGCAGCCTGAGAACCTCCCTCAATGATTGGCTGAATGGCGGAACCATCCTTATTCATGATGTAAATAGTTCTGTCTTCTCCGTTTTCACCGGTGGCATTTGAAAAAATGATTTGAGCACCATCAGGCGACCATGATGGGTACCAATCACCCACAGCACTATGGGTCAATCGTTTTGGGTTAGCGCCATCAATATCCATGGTGTAAATTTCAAAATTCCCATCTCTATCAGACATAAAAGCTATCTCTTTGCCATCTGGTGAAACTTCAGGGTGCCAATCTTCAGTTTCATTATTTGTTAATCGCTTTTGGTTGCTGCCATCAAGATTGACGATATAAATTTCACTCGGGCCCGGTTTAGAATGGTAGACGATTTGATCTTCTGATACAAAATAAGGTCCACCACCACTCAGCCCCTTGATTTGTTGTTGATCAGTACCATCAGAATTCATGGTCCGGATTTCGTATTTCCTGTGTTCTAATGAATCTTTATAAGCTCTGGCAAAAACTATCTTAGTGCCATCAGGTGACCATGTTGGCGAATTATCCCATGTGTTTTTTGCATGAGTCAATCGTTTCCAATTTGTACCATCGGTATTTACCGTATGAATAGACCACGTCTTTTTTTCATCGTATTTGGCATAAAAAGCTATGCGTTTCCCATCCGGAGACCAGGCCGCATACCCCCCTTTTATATTGGTACTTTTAATTGTAGGTCGGGCTTCAGCATTTCTATGATAAATTTCTAAATTCTTCGTTTCTATTGAACTATAAGCAATGGCATAGGAGTCTGATTCAGCTTTTTGCGAAGCCTCACGAGGTCTGAGCTCTTCAATAATCTGCGCATCTACCCAGAATATATCTGAATCTTCTTCCCCTAATGCTCTACTAAAGAATAGGTATTTTCCATCTG
>JBCDHA010000078.1:0-10224 GCA_038750705.1 Bacteroidota bacterium | reverse complement strand
GATGAAGGAGTCATTTTAAATAAAAAAAAGGTAAAAGAACTGGATTTCAGTACGCGCGAAAGTGAAGTATTTGCCGAAATGATAAAAGGAAAGTCAAACAAAGAAATCGGGGAAAGTTTGTTCATTAGCGAGAGCACAGTAAAAACTCATGTTTCAAATATCCTGTCCAAACTTGGAGCTAAACGCAGAACAGAAGCTATCAAAAACGCCCGGAATGTAGGTTTAATTTAATGGTACTAACGTACTATATTGATGATTGGTACTGAAGTATGAGCGGTTTTACCTTTATCATCTATTACTTCGAACCTCACAAAAATTACTGAGAATGAAAAACTTGATTATTAAAAACGGGCTTTATGCTTCGCTGGTTTTAGTTGGGATTCACCTTGTTGTATGGGTACTATCTGATGGCGAACCTAACTACGAAACCGGTGAAATCATTGGCTATGCAAGCATGATTGTTTGTATGGTATTTGTATTTCTGGGTATCAGAGAATATCGCAATGTAGAATTAAATGGCAATATGACATTCAGCCAGGCGCTGGGAATGGGAATACTAATAGCGCTTGTTCCGGCGCTGGCATTCGGAGCTTATGACCTGCTTTACATTTTGTATTTAAATCCGGATTTTAACGAAACATATTTTGCCTATTACTTAGATGAAATGAAGGCCTCCATGAGTGCAGCAGATTTTGAAATTGCGAAAAAAAACGTGGAAGCACAAAAAGAGTTTTGGGATAATCCATTTCTTCAATTTATGGTAATGTTCCTCACAGTTTTTATTATTGGGTTTATCGTCGCGTTAATATCATCATCTATTTTAAGAACTAAAACCACTCAAAAAAATAAGACTATGGCTAAGAAAAAAGTAACTGGAATCGGAGGCATATTTTTTAAAACGCCTGATCCGCAAAAGACCAAAGAATGGTATGCAAAAAACCTTGGATTAAAAACCAATAAGTATGGATCCTTATTCGAATTTCGCTTGTCTGACGATGCTGATACCAAAGGCTACCTGCAATGGAGCCCTTTTAAAGATGATACCGATTATTTTGACCCTTCCCAAAAGGAATTTATGATCAACTACCGGGTAGAAAATATTGAAGATCTTGTGGAGGAGTTAAAAGCCAATGGCGTTAACGTGCTAGATGAAATAGAAGTGTACGAATATGGTAAATTCGTTCATATCCTTGATAACGACAATAACAAAATCGAGTTATGGGAGCCGGTCGATAGCGTATTTACGGATATGTACGAAGGAACAACTAACAAGTAGCTTAGAAAACTACGGGCCATAAAATAACATCCACTCTTCTGTTTAATCTTCTGCCTTGCCATGAATAATTAGTATAGAGTGGATTTTTAAGTCCAAAATCCCGGATTTCTATAAGTTCAAAATCAATGCCTTTGGCCAGTAGCTCCTGACGAACAGCTTCGCTGCGCATTCGCGATAGCCACTCGTTGTACTCTTTGCCACCAATGTTATCTGTGTGGCTAAAAATTATTATTTCATAATCCTGGAGTGACGGGACAGCGTCAATAAAATCGTACAACTCAACTACTTGAGAATGATCTATGTAATAACTACCACCACCGAAATAAATACTTTTTAATAGTAGAGAATCAGGGGTCTGAGCCAGGCCATTTATAAACCCAAAAATGAAAATACAAGCCATTAATCTCACGACCATGCATTTAAATGTCAAGAGTACATCACATCATAATCTATCCAATAGAATCGATAATATTAGATAAAATAATAATACCTTCCTTCAGGTACTTATCATCCATTTGAAGGCCCTGGGCTTCAGTCTTATTTTCAGGATCAATCTTTGTACCTGAAAGTCCACTGCGCTTTGCCCTTTTCTTTTCTGCTTCTTCCATCTGCTTTTTGCGAATTTCCTCATTTAAAGAAATCTCCGTCCTCGCTAAATTCTGCTTTAACTCAACTGTTTCTTCCACCAAATTCCTCAGGTCAATATCTGAAGTTAACCTACTTTTGTAATCCGTATTAAGTTGTGCAATTAACCGCGAAGAGATATCATTTGTTAAATTATATTTAGCGCTGGCTATTTGGTCCCAAGGGAGTGCACTTGGATTGGAGCTTTCCCCAAACTCGCTTGCATCAAAGGCAGATGGTAAGTTAATGTCAGGATCCACGCCCAAGTGTTGGGTACTACTTCCTGTAACGCGATAGAATTTTTGAAGCGTAAGTTTCAACTGCCCTACTTTTTCACCATCAGGTACATCAATATATCTGCCGAGATCTATAACATTTTGAACCGTACCCTTACCAAAGGTTTGCTCTCCTATTACCACTCCCCTGCCGTAGTCCTGGATTGCTCCGGCAAATATTTCAGAGGCCGAAGCGCTAAACCTGTTGATCATTACTGCAAGTGGTCCATCCCACAGTAGTCCTGGGTCCTCGTCCTTGCCTACTTCAATTTTATTACCGGATGTCTTTACCTGTACCACGGGACCATCTTTGATAAATAGCCCGGTCAAATCAATGGCTTCTGCCAATGAACCACCTCCATTATTCCTAAGGTCCACCATCAAACCATCTATACCCTTACCTTTCAGCTCCTCAATTAATCGTTTAACATCTCTCGTAGTACTGTTATAATTAGGATCGCCATTTTGGTAAGCCTCAAAATCCATGTAAAAGCCAGGCAAGGTTATAATACCCACTTTATGATTTTGTCCGCTATTATTAAGATTTATCACTTCTGCTTTAGCCTCAAGATCTTCAATCTTTATTTTATCTCGTACCAGCGTAATCTCGGTAGGCTTACCATTCACGCCATTCTTCGCTTCCAAAATTTCAAGCCGAACAGTGGTGCCCTTTGGTCCCTTTATAAGTTGCACCACATCGTCCAGGCGCCAGCCAATCACATCTACCATCTCACCATCAACACCTTGTGCCACACCTACTATACGATCATTATCATGAAGGAGCCCGCTTTTTTCAGCAGGACCACCGGGCATAATTTGTACGATCTTAGTGAAATCATTATCCATTTGCAGCCTGGCGCCTATTCCTTCAAGAGATAAGCTCATATTTTGCTTGAATCGGTCGGACGTTCTGGGCGAGAAATAATTTGTATGAGGATCGAACGCCTCCGCTACAGTATTCATATACAGTTCGAAAACATCTTCCGACGTATACTGATCGACATTTTTTTGAAATCGCTTGTAGCGTTTGGTAATGTTTTCCTCTATTTCATCTTGTGATCTACCGCTAAGCTTTAAGCTAAGCGCTTGACTTTTAATAACCTTTCTCCACAATTCATTTAGTTCATCTCCATTAACTGCCCAATCTTCATCATCACGATCTGTCTGATAAAACTCATCTTTAGTGTAGTCATAGGTTTTTGAGGTTAGTGTACTCCTTACATACTCCATTCGTTGATTAAAACGGTCTCTGAACTTGTTAAAAATTACGAAGGCCACCTCTACTTCACCCATACTGGTCATGTCGTCAAGTTTGTTCCGGTACTGCCCAAACTCAGTTATATCAGACTTAGTAAAGTAAGACTTATTGTTATCCAGCGTTGAAATGTAGTTATCAAGAATTACCGCAGAAAGAGAATCATTCAGCGCTATCTTTTTGAAGTGATAGGTAGTTAAGATCTGACTCACCAGTCTGGCTTCCTGGCCGTAGTGTTTCTTTGGTTTTAATACAAGGCTATCATCTTCAATAAAAGTACCTGCCAATCCGTAGGTACCTATCAGGGAAAACAAAATCAGACCCAACAATATCTTTCTCATATTCTCAAAAATTTACTTATACAAACGCACGCATTGCTAAAAGAGTGCCAATCCTTATACCAAAGGATTAAAATTATGATTATTGGGTGCTGTCCATATCAAACTCCGACAGGAATTTCTCTGCTTGTTCCACACTTTGAAATGTATAACTTTTCTTATTTCCGCTAGTACCCAATATTTCCAGCTTCACCAGATTAACTGATGTATTTTTCTTAAAAGCCAGTTTTTCAGGAGCGTAGTCCTCATAATTATCTTCTTTGGCAATATTAAATTGTGTTGCTCTTACAGAACCACAATATTGGCACTCATAATGTTTGATTAGTTCCCCCTCTTTCTCTGCAGTAGCTTCACGCACTATTTCTTCTCTGGCTACCTTCATTGTAAAGAAGCCGCAGTTATTACATTGCAAAGCTTCTAAATACCCCGGATACTTTTCAACCTGGGTTCGGCCCGTTACCTCGTCTATCCAAACATCATAATCCACTGAAAACACATCCTCTTCAGCACGCATACCTTCATCGAGATGCACATCTTCCTCGTCTTCCCTTAAAAGTCTCATTTTGTTACCGGATTGTGGGTTTATCCGGGGCATATATCGCCATTTCTTTAGTTTTCGATCCAGCTTAGTAGGATAGTAATACTGTAGTATTAGTGAACCAATATAACCTACAAGGGTACCACCTGCTACAGATATAAAACCACGAACCAGAAACCATACCGTATCAAATGTGAGCGTATCCTTTCCATAAGTATTTATAAACATTGCCACACCAACAGCAATTGCTACAAAAGCATACTTGTAATTCTGAATTTCATTCTTTCTTATAAAGTCATATTTAGCCTTATAGTTTGTTATTGATGATACTTTTATTTGATGAAAAAGCCATATAATAAACGCTACAATCAGCATGGCAATCGCACCATAAATCATGATATTATGAAACGTGACTAAAAAATCGCTTGGTTCGCTGTCTTCCATTTTAGTTATTCAAGTTAATTTTTACGGTTGTGCCTCTAATATAATCAAATACTTAGTTACCAAAAGATAGACCTCTCGCACGGCAACTAGTCACAATACGGAACAAAATTTGTTATAAATCTAGTAATCAGGGGCTTAGGTACAAACACGTGAATCAGGTTAAAGTTCATTTGTGTATTTCTGCACAGAATTTTATTGTTATAAGTTTTTAAAATCAATTATTTTAATATATTTGACCTGTTAGTATGTGACACATCAAGTGTATTTTTACACATAATCGTATGACAGCATTTGAAAGGAAAAAACTAGAGTTTGATTTTTTTGGCTTTGTTAAAAAGAATTTCGTTAAGCCCCGGTACTGTAAAAATATAGAACAAATACAATTCTATATAAAGGAGCTTAGTGAAAAAATAGAGTATATGAAAGATCACTATGACTATGTTCCTGAATCCGCTTATAAGCTTCTGGCAGAATACAATCAACTGCAGAACCGGCTGCTTTTTACAGAATTTAAGAATACCTATCACTAGCGTGTGCGATTTGTACAATCTCCTATAGCGTTCCATTATAAAAAAATATACTCCGCTACGGCTAACGACTCCGGTCGAATGCAGTATCATAAGATCACACCCGGAAAAAGTAAGGAAAGAATAAGCCGGGCAGAATTCATAACCGCATATAATACGTTATCCATCATTGCAGTAAATCCTATTCAGGAAATTGATTCACCCGTATTCCAACTTGAATTTTACATCTAGCTGTTAAAAAACACTATCTAGGCTAAATCTGTAGTTGTTCGTATAAAAAAACTGAAAGTTGGAATCTCCTTTGGATTCAGTCCGTTGAACAAATTGTTCAAAACCATTTATTAGATGACAACTTCCATTTATCGTTTCGTATCACTTAATATATGGGGTAATTTACCTTCACAACTTCAAAGATGGATATCCAAGGCCTACGCATCACTGTATGATAAATCGTTTACAAAGTACATTATAAGGCCATACTGCCAATTTAATTATAAGGATCAGTCCTACCTTAAACAATTTAGATCTGAGTCGGGCAGAGAGCAATACAGAAGTTTTCAGGACTTCTTCACCCGGGTTTACAAGCAACTGCCTGAGTTCAATTCCAAATTTATCTGGCCATGTGAAGGACTGCTATGCGATTATGGACGCGTAGGAGAACTTGGAGAAATAAATGTTAAAGGTGATAAAAGAAGTGTACGAACGATCTTCGGTAAGATGGGGCGTTTCATTAATAATGATCACTACTTTTCCAATATTTTTCTTCACAACAACAACTACCACCGCATTCATTCTCCTTCTAACCTCACTTTAAGAAATATAGAACATATAAAAGGTGATCTCGTGCTGTTGCGTCCGTGGGTGTATAAGCACGACCCATCACTTCCGGCGCTCCGTAATGAACGCATAAATCTACAACTTGAAGATCGACATGGTAAGCACTGGTTTATATCGATAGTTGGCGGCCCAGCTGTGGGAACGATTGTGCTTGACAGCCGGGCTCAGTTGGGACATACCTTCCGCGTTGGCGATGAATTAGGTAAATTCCTTTTAGGGTCTACATGCTGTATGGCCAGTCCTGTTCCAATGAAAAACAGTTCGGTTGGGGACACCGTTTACATGGGTAATGATTACTGATCCAATATTCCTTTTAAATCAGCCGGTGAGTAATTAATCGATTTTAGCGTCTTATTGTCTGCCGTTCTGAAGACAAGGTACCTGCCGTCTACCTTCTTAAAGTAACAGGGAGTACTTCTTTCTTCAGCGTAGTGTTTCACCGTAGCTTCCGCTTCAGCCTCGGTGGCACAAGCCTTACTCATATTAGAGCGCTGTACCTCATCAAACAGTGCCTTAAATTTATCTCCTAAGCCAAATTCAAGTATTGCCCCTGAAAGCACATACTGTATGTCACACAAAGCATCGGCAACTTCCACAAGATCATTGGCCTCAATAGCATCTGCGAGTTCCTGTAGTTCCTCAGCGATCAACGATACCCGTAGAGCAGATCTCTTCTCATCGGGGATGGTAGGTTCGCTCAACACTGGATGTTGAAATGTATGATGAAATTCCGCTACTTGATTAAGTGAATCTGGTTGGTGCATTTATTTGACGATTAGGTATCTAAAATTTACTGAAGGTTTACTTTTCAATGTTATATAGTACAATCCCTCATTAAGTTTCGACATGTCCAAGTTTAATATATTCATGCCTTTTTTAATATTTATATTGTCAAGCCGCTCTTTTAAAGAACCAGCGCTGTCATAAACGAAAATCGAGCTTTTTCCAGATTTACGCGACTCAAATTCAATAATAAAATTACCATTATTAGGATTAGGGAATAAATTATTCTCCTTAATGCTTTCTCCAATTTTTGAGGTTATCAGAACGAAATCCACACTCAATGTAATGAAAACCACCTGACAAGACTCGTCAGTGACTATAAGTGGAATTAACCATGTAACATTCTTCACTGGTGGCATTATGATAAGCTTACCATCAACTATCCTGGCACTATCACCTAATGGATTAGATGGTATTTCGAAGGTCAGGTCTTCGCCTTCAGGGTCAATAGCTATCTGTGATAAATCAATTTCGTATGCCTCTTCACCTAATAAAAGTTGAATCGAATCAAGAACGGGCACCGGGCCAGGGTTTTTATTTACAAAAACATAATTCAATTCATACGCTGTCTCAAGAACCAAGCCGCACTCGTTAAACTCAGAAACCAAAATTGGTAAGTGTAATTCATAATCATTAGACATGTCACCGGACACGCATTCCAGATTAATTTGAATGCTACCTTGAACAACTGAGGACTTGAAATTATTTAAAGAAAAAGAAACGCTGGATATGGAATCCGTTTGGTTACAACTCCTGAATGCAATGGAATCTAAATCTAAATTGTTTAAGGAAATCGGCAAACTAATTGTGTTATCGAAGTAATCTATTGAATCAACCAAAGCTGTCTCTGATAACAGTCGATTATTGACTGTTACTTCACTTCTATTATTGACGTCAACAGGTTTCTCAACAACAAATCTCAAGGTATCAGATTTTGGTTGTGGACATCGATTATTATGGCCTATAACCATCAAATTTATAGCTGAGTTTCCTTCAAAAACGCAATTGTACAAATCAAGTTGAAAAAATGCTGAGTCCTCTTCGCTAGTAATCAAACGACTATTTAAACTAGAAATAGATATGCCTTCAACACCATTTTGTGCCGACACTATAATACTGGCTAAACTGAAACCTATTGTAGTATTTAATAAAGGCTGCTGTACTGCAACCTTAAAACTAATATCTTCTTCAGAAGAAAATTTGACGGTATCATCATTTTGAATTTGAGCTTGATCTTTCAGATTAAATACACTGATATCGACAATCTCAGGAAGATCAGGAAGGCAATCTGACAGGACTGGAAGCACAAAATCCCTTATGGACGAACTAAGTTTTATTCCATCCCGATATTCTTCATATAAAACTGAATATACGTAAAACCCGGCATTTTGAGGTATAACATGTAATAATCCATCTGCATCAATAAAGGCATTAGCGTCTAAACCAAACGAATTCGTTAAATCAAACCCAGGCCGCCAAACCACTTTTGGATAGGGCTTCGGGTTTGGCTCAGACGGAAAAGCGTTTTGTGTGTCCACTGTGCTATTGGGAACGACCAGCGAATAAACAATGCTATCGCCTTCATAGTCAAAGGCTGACAAGTCCATAATCATTTTTTCACCTTGACAGCCCATATCTGTCTTAAGCTCCGACAAAACCGGTGTGGTATTTTTGTAGGATCTGGAAATACTGAAATCGAGTACAGCAGTTAAGCCAGCTGCTATTCCGCTTCCCGGTGGATTGCTTTGAATATTTGTTAAATTATAACTCCTACAGCACCTCTCCCAACTTAGATAGTAATCCTGTATATCAGATTCTAAGTCAAGCACCATTAAACCTTCATACACAATTTTGTCCACCTCGAAAATAGTGACATTGCAGTCCTCAGACGTTGATATCAATGGGGATTGAGCTGATTTGACAAGCACAAGAGACTTCAGTAAAACATCACTTTCAGCGCTAAACAGGTTAACATAAACCCTATCATCCGCAGCCTCCGGAGCTCCATTGATTAGATCGGAATAAATAGTTAGTGAAACATCAAAACAATTAGAATGTTTATACTCCACACTTAATTGAGCACCTACAACGTGTGAGCCATATAACCGATTACCATTATAGGCTAATGGAATGGTGATTAGCAGCAGGATGATATAGGTTTTCTGCATCAAGCAATCATTATGGGTATTTTTTAAAAACACTAAAGGCTAATCTAAAAAGTCTCAGTAGTTCTTTACGAGATACTAATAACTGAAAAATAAATCATTTACATCTCAAACCTACACGGGTATTTATGGTATTAAATTAACTTCTCAACGGCCAATTTAAATAAGGTTAGGTAGTAACAGCAATTGAAAAAGAAAAGGTCTACCGTATTTTGCCCTGCAAGCTATTATATTTGCAGCCTTTAAAATAAAATAGATGACCGATTTCATAGAAGAGTTAAAATGGCGTGGCATGATCCATGATATTATGCCGGGTACCCAGGAATTATTGAATAAGGAAGTAACTTCCGCGTATATTGGTTTCGACCCTACCGCCGACTCTCTGCACATAGGCAGCTTAGTACAGATTATGACCCTGGTTCATCTTCAGCGTGCAGGCCATAAACCTATAGCCTTAGTGGGAGGTGCCACGGGCATGGTGGGTGACCCCTCGGGAAAATCGGAAGAACGAAATTTACTCAATGAAGAAATACTGAGTCACAACCTCAGATGCGTAGAAAATCAGCTAAGAAAATTCCTTGACTTCGACTGTGGAGATAACTCAGCGGAAGTTGTCAACAATCATGACTGGTTCAGAAACTTTAATTTTCTGGATTTCATTCGTGATGTTGGCAAGCATATTACCGTAAACTATATGATGGCGAAGGATTCGGTAAAAAAAAGATTGGAAACCGGTTTATCATTTACTGAATTTAGCTATCAACTCGTACAAGGGTATGATTTTTACTGGTTGTATAAAAACAAGAACTGTAAGATACAGCTGGGCGGTTCCGATCAGTGGGGCAACATTGTAACAGGTACGGAGCTAATAAGAAGGAAAGACCAAGGCGAGGCTTTTGCCGTGACTACTCCGCTTATTAAAAAGGCGGATGGTAGTAAATTTGGTAAAACCGAGGCGGGTAATGTATGGCTGGATGCCGAAAAAACGTCTCCTTACCAATTTTATCAATATTGGCTCAATGCTTCAGATGAAGATGCTGCGAATTACATACGTATTTTCACCTTGCTGTCAAAAGAAGAGATTGAGACTATTGAGAGCAAACACAATGAAGCGCCTCACCAGCGCCTTCTACAGCAGGCCCTTGCCAAAGATATAACCGCT
>JBCDHA010000077.1:0-10273 GCA_038750705.1 Bacteroidota bacterium | reverse complement strand
TAGACAACTAGAATGGCCTGATAATTATTTTTCATTAAACAACTCCATCTCTTATTTGGTCTATGAGCTTGATAATTTTGGTACCAGGGGGCTCGGTTTTTCTGATGGTAACGCAAATAGTATCACATTCAATACCACACTGAGCAGGTACAGTATAGATAACCCAATGTACCCTACTTCCGGTTCAACGCTATCCCTAAACCTCTCCATCACACCACCCTACTCGGCATTCAGAGGAGATGACTTTTGGATAGAAGAGGGCGATGAAGAACTTGCGGCCGCAAATGTAGCAGAGCAGTACCCTGATATAGAATCTGGTGCAACACCGGATATAACACGATCTAATCTGGAAGCCAGCGAGTTAAGAAATATTCAGAATTCAAGACGATACAGGTGGATAGAATACCATAAGTGGATGTTTGACGCTAAGTATTATACGGCCATTGCCGGTAAGCTAGTGCTCGAAACGAAAGCTCATTTCGGCTTTATAGGATCATTTTCTAAAAATGCCGGTGTTGGTCCGTTTGAAAGATTTGTACTCGGCGGTGATGGACTGGCCGGTCAACAAGGGTTTTTACTTGGAACTGATATTATAGGATTAAGAGGTTATGAAAATAATTCATTAAATCCACCGTATGATAATTTAGAAACGAATGCCATTGAGGGGGGGATCGTCTTCAATAAGGTAGGTATGGAATTACGATATCCTGTAACTACGGGTCAGGCCGCTACAATTTATGGCTTTCTATTCACCGAGGCTGGTAACAACTGGAATGACTTTAATGAGTTTAATCCGTTTGATATGTACAAGTCAGCCGGGTTTGGGGCCAGAATTTTCATGCCGGCCTTCGGTCTCATTGGAATAAATTGGGCCTATGGTTTTGACCGACTCCCAGGACAACTTGAGAGGAGCGGCGCACAGTTCCATTTTACAATTGGTCAGCAGATCAGATAGTATGAAAAATATTCTCTTTTTATTTCTGGCATTATTTTCGATTACTCAGGTATGGGCACAGAAATTCGGCTATGTAGATACCGATTACATTTTGTCCAAGATGACTGAGTATAAAGATGCTCAGGCGGAGATTGATAAATTGTCTCAAGGTTGGGAGCAGGAGATCCAGGAAATGTCTAAGGGAATAGAGGCCATGTATAGCGAGCTTCAAGCAGAAGAGGTGCTATTGACGGCCGAAATGAAAAAAGAAAGAATGGATAACATCAAAAAGAAGGAGAGCGATTTGACGGAGTATCAAAAAAAGATATTTGGTTTTGATGGTCTTTTCTTTTTGAAGAAGAAAGAGTTGGTAAAACCAGTACAAGACAAGATATTCGACGCGGTAGAAAAAGTATGTAAAGAACAGCGGTTGGCTATTTTGTTTGACAAAGCCGGTGACCTGGTAATGATCTATACAGATCCGCGCCACGATTACACGGATTATGTACTGGATGAATTGGGGTTGGGTGACCCTAATGATGTAATTAAGTAAAATAGTTGTTAATAAATAAAATCATGAGAAAGAGATCGTTACTAGCAGTTTTAGCTTTTAGTTTAATTGGTGTTTGTGCCCAGGCGCAATCTGCCATGAAAATTGGTTATGCAGATGTAGACTATATACTGAGTCAGATGCCGGAGTCCAAACAAGTAGAGTCTGACCTTCAAGCTACTAATAAGCAACTTCAGAGTCAGCTTGAAGCGAAATACACGGAGTATCAGCAAAAACTTCAGGCCTATCAGCAGGGAGCGGCTACTATGCTAGATGCTGTTAGACAGGATAAAGAGCGTGAGCTTGCCGGTTTGGAACAAGGTATTCAGAAATTCCAGCAGGATGCGCAAGCTTCCATCCAAAAGAAAACAGCGGAGTTAATGGAGCCACTAACTACCAAAATCGGTGATATGATCAAAGCGGTTGCTACCGAGCAAGGTTACACCCATGTACTCAATGGTCAAGTGGGTGGTATAGACGTGGTTCTGTACGCCGATGAGAAGTATGATATTTCAGATGAAGTGCTTAAGAAAATGGGAATCACTCCGTCAGCAAATTAGGAAGTTTAATAATAAATAGATTTTGTTACGAGCCCCTTACAGTTGTGAGGGGCTTTTCAATTTAAAATGCTTTTGAACTTTTGCCGCCTTACTTTTTCCAATCAGGTTTTCAAGGTCTTTCAAAGGTGCAAGCTTTATTTTCTCCACGGATTTGTATTGCTGAAGCAATTGGTCAGCGGTTTTCGGCCCGATACCCTCAATAGCGTCAAGTTCGGTATTGAAAGAATTTTTACTGCGTTGGTTGCGGTGAAAGGTAATGGCAAACCTATGGGCTTCGTCTCGTAGTTTTTGCAATAACATAAGCGCCGGAGACTTTTTATGGATATGCACGGGGTATTGGTCCTCAGGAAAATATATTTCTTCTAACCTTTTGGCTATTCCAACTATTGGTATACTTCCGTATAACCCTAATTCCCTGAGGGCGTCGCAAGCGCTGCTCAGCTGCCCTTTGCCTCCATCAATAACTACAAGTTTAGGCAGATCTTCTGCATAATCCATCAATCGTTTGTACCTTCTACCCACTACCTCCTTCATAGAAGCAAAATCATCAGGCCCCACCACCGTTTTTATATTGAAATGCCTGTAATCCTTTTTTGAGGGCTTTCCATTTTTAAAACAAACCATAGAAGCTACCGGGTTAGTGCCCTGCAGATTGCTGTTGTCAAAGCATTCAATATGATCAGGAAGCTCAGGTAATCTTAAATCTTGCTGTAGGCGTTCAATGACTTCATTCTTTTCCCGCTTTGGCTTGGCTCGCAGAAGTTTCTCTTTCTTATATTCTAAGGCGTTTTTTAGTGATAACTCTACAAGTTTTCTTTTATCCCCAATTTTTGGCACAATAGATATAAGATCATCATCCAGCAAGAATTCATAATTGGAAAATACAATTTCATTGGCACTATTATGTCGGTATCTTAATTCAGATGATACATAGCCCAGTACGTCCTCGATTGATTCATCTTCAGCTTTCTTTTGCTCAACCGTTCTGGCCAGAACAATAGCGCCGTCTTTTATTTGTAAATAATTGATTATACAAAGACCCGAATCGCTATTCACAATGGAAAAAACGTCTACATCGGTCAATTTGGGGTTAACTACCGTAGATTTGATTTGGAATTTATTTAACAGATCAAGCTTGTTTTTGAACTTCTGCGCCTGTTCGAACTCCAGTTGGTCGGCTGCACCCTTCATCCGCTCCAGGAAGAACTTTGATACTACTGATAAATTACCTTTTAAAATACTGCGCGCTTGGTCAATTTCCTGGTTATAGTCTTCTTCCTCCTGCTTGTTTTCGCAGGGCCCAAGGCAGTTTCCAATGTGGTACTCAAGACAAACTTTGAACTTTTGCGCTTCAATATTTGGTTTGCTCAACTTTAGCTTACAGGTTCGAATCGTGTAGAGTTTTCTGATAAGATCCAGCACACTTTTCATAGCTACAACGCTAGTATAAGGACCGAAATATTCGCCCTTTGATGGATCATAGGTTCTGGTAGATATGATTCGTGGGAACCGTTCCTGAACAATACAGATGTAGGGAAAGGTTTTGTCATCCTTCAGCAGGATGTTATACTTAGGTTGGTTGGCCTTAATCAGGTTATTTTCAAGCAGTAGAGCATCAAACTCGCTATTGGCTATTGTATATTCTATAGTTAGTATTTCCTCAGAAAGCTTTTTGGTTTTTCTATTTATACCATGGGTTTTGGTAAAATAGCTTGCCACCCGCTTCCTGATATTTTTGGCTTTTCCTACATATATAAGTTGATCTTTTTTATCGTAAAACCTGTAAACACCCGGGTTGGTAGGAAGCCTATTGCGTTGAGCGACAGAAAACTTGGAACTTTCCATGTAGGTGACAACTAGTGATCATCCGGGTCCCATTCCTGAGCTGTGGTTACAACACTATCTGCTTCGTTGGTTTTGTACTTGTCACAATCAAGCACGACATCTATTCCTTTTACAGGTCTTTGGAATTTGCCCTTTTCATATCCTAGTTCCTCATCTGCATAAACTTTAGTCATGTACTTGCTCCATATTGGACGAGCGGTGCGCCCGCCTTGTCCGTCTAACCACCGCTCAAAATGGATACTTCTTTCATCTCCGCCTACCCAGATTCCAGTAACTAAATCGTTGGTCACACCCATATACCAGCCATCGCTGGCGTTATTTGTGGTGCCTGTTTTTCCCCCAATTTCGTTGTCAATTTTTAACTCATAAGGTAGATAAGATGAGGTTCCTCCTTCTTCCTCGACACCACCCCTAAGCATGTATAACATTTTATAGGCTGTTTGCTCACTCATAGCTTGTCGTGTTTCCGGTACCCAATTGGCAATTACATTTCCATTTTTATCCTCTATTCTACTGATAAAATAAGGTTTTGTGTATATGCCCAGATTAGCAAAGGTGCTGTAGGCTCCCACCAACTCAAAAACGGAAACATCGCTAACACCAAGCGCCAGGGAAGGAACTGCGTCTAACGGGCTTTCTATGCCTGCGCGTGTGGCGAAATCTACAACATTTTTTGGTGTCACCTCATTCATAAGATAGACGGTTATACTGTTTACTGACTGAGCCATACCTTTTCTAATGGTCATCACCTCTCCTGATCCATATTTACCATCTGCATTTGGTGGCTGATATACGCCTCCTTCGGGTAAGGGTATCGGAATTGTATTGTCAGATACTTCAAAACAAGGTGGGTATCCTAACTCGATGGCCGTACCGTAAACAAAAGGTTTAAAAGTTGATCCTGGCTGCCTTTTACCTTGACGCACGTGGTCATATTTGAAATATTTATGATTAATACCGCCAACCCATGCCTTTATGTGGCCGGTTTTGGGGTCCATAGACATCATACCTGTATTCAAAAAGTGCTTGTAGTATTTAACAGAATCCAAAGGGCTAAGCATTGTATCTATTTCACCCCGCCAACTGAATATACGCATGGGTTTTGGGGTGTTCATCACTATTTTGATGGAGTCATTGTCCTTTCCATACTTTTTTACAAGCTGTCTGTAGTGATCAGTATTCCGCCTGAAGCTTTTCTCCAAATAGTCTGGAATCACCCTTCCATCGCTTGTTCTCCAGGGTTCTCTACCTTCCCATTTCTCATAGAAGGTTTCCTGAAGCTGAGCCATATGCTCTTCTACGGCTTCTTCAGCATATCTTTGCATACGGCTGTCAATGGTCGTGTATATTTTCAACCCATCTTCCCAGAGATCATAATCATTTTCTCTGCACCAGGCCATTAAATCATTGCGAATTACACTTCTAAAGTAAGTGGCTAATCCTGTATTTTGGTTGGTAACTTCATAGTTAGATACATCAATAGGCAAAGCCTTTAATGAGTCTAACTCTGCCTCGGAAATCGGCCCGAAACGAGCTAATTTGTTGAGTACTTCATTTCTCTTGGTCAAAGACCGGTCAGGATTAAGAATAGGATTAAAAGCTGTATTTCCCTGTAATAGGCCTATCAGCACGGCGGATTCCTGATAGTTTAAACTATCCGCTGGTTTTCCAAAATAAGTTTCCGCTGCTGATTTTATACCAAATGCACCTTGCCCAAAGGGCACTGTATTTAAGTACATGGCTATGATCTCCTTTTTGGTAAAATTACTCTCCAATTGAGCAGCGATCAGCCATTCTTTAGTCTTTATAATTATACCTCTGATACCCGGTATTCTTAATAGCGGGGCATCTGATTCTGTTTCTCCTTTGAATAGATTCTCTGCCAGCTGCATGGTAATCGTACTTCCTCCTCCCGCATATCCAAAAGTCAGCACGCCCTTTGCGGCTCTTAACAGGCCAATCAGATCAATTCCCGAATGACTATGAAAACGATGATCTTCAGAGGAAAGTAGTGTTGTCACCAGCTGATCAGATAGCTCTTCGTAACCTATCTGAAGCCTATTCAACCTGTAGTATCTACCCAGTGAAACCCCATCAGCTGATATTAACTCCGATGACAGATCATTTTCCGGGTTCTCCAAAGCTTTTAAACTCGGCATTCCTCCGTACAACCCTGCAAGGTTTATGTTTACGGTAAAAACGTAAATAGGTAAAAGTATGAAACCTGCAAAGGCCAATAACCATAACGCCCAAACGGACTTTTTAATCCACTTTGAACGAATATTGAGTATGTTTTTAAGACCCATTAGTGTAGTTCTTTTCAAAAAATCTTAGGTAAGTCTCGGGGTCCTTACTTTCGTAAAAAATATTAAAATTACTTTTACTGATTACAAACTTACTGAATTTGGAATTCAGTGTATTTTCAGGAACGGGATTGTTCCGGATGTAGGATGTAAAATATTTTTCAGCCTCTTCTTTTGTGTCAAAATTTGAAACCATGACCATGCTGAGTTCATCATTTAGTATGAGGCTACTGCTTTGTAAAGTTTGATTGGGGAAGTTATCCAAGTTGAAGGCGGTTACGGCTTCATTTAGATGATCGGTGATTTTGGCTTTGTTTTCATAAACCATAATGAAGTAATGAAGTTCCTCGAAGTACTTAATATAGCTGGTGCCTATAATCCGTCTTTGGCGTTCGCTAAAAGAGCGTGAAGCGTCAAGTAAGTCCCTTGCATAGGCAGTAATATCCGTATCAGGATTTTTTTCTATAAATTCGTTTAATTGATATTGGTAGATATTAATGTCTTCCGTTTTTCCTGCTATTAAGACTTTTAACAGGTGAAGCCTTGGAGTAAAAACAGTTTCCGGATATTGTTTTAAGCCATTGTTGAGAATGAAAATAGCCGAATCATAATTCTCTTTCTCAAATTCTTCATAAGCGATCTTGTAAACTACTTTGAGTTTTTCGTTTGCCAAGGTACTTTCTTCCGTATAGTTCGGGTTTTTAACTAATTTGGCGAAAGTAGTATTTGGGTGCTTGCTAATTAATTGGCTGGCAAACTCTTCAGATTTATCATCGCCTAATTCTTTATAGATGAGATAGAGCTGATAAAGCGCCTCGGCTTCATATTCAGTTTCAGGAAAGCGTTCTAAAAGTTTTTCGAACGCGTTGGCCGAGTTGATGTCTTCTTCAAGATTGAACTTGTAAATATTTCCTAATCTGTAATAGGCCTCCTCAATTTTATCTAAAGCCGCTGCTTGCTCTGCCTGAGTAAACGGAATTTGGCTAAACATGGCTTCAGCTTTTGATGCATTTGTATTCTCTAATTCAACATCCGTTGATTCTGACCCATCAGCAATGGCGGCCTCTTCATCTGTAGCATTTGGTCCGCCTTGTGCTCTTGCTGCTTCTTTGTTTGATCTTCTCCAATCGTCTTCCAAAGGTCTGTCTCCCCAAATTCTGTTAAATTCAGATTGCCCCTGAGCTACGGCTGATGCGTTGCCAAAATACCAGGCTGAGCTGGATATGCCGGATCCCTGATTCCGGAGGTCCAGATTATTTTGTCTTTGTCGCTTTTTTGCCTTCTCTTCGGCAGCTTTTTTTCTGTCCTCTTCCTCCTGGATAATGAAGTCAATTATGCTTCTTACTTCTACGCTATCCAGCTTCGCCAAGGTTAGCAGGCTGTCTTGTTCATATATTACGTTGAGTTGCATTACAAAATCTGCCAAAATCTCTTGACGTGCCTTTATCTTGCTGTAGTTCTCATAGTCATCAGGCAGCGCGGTGACGGTGCTGTCGTAGTACGCCTTAGCCAGTTCGTAGTTTCTAAGACTATCATAATAGATTGAGCCTAAACGTAGGTATGAAAGCCCTTTTTGACGTTTATTTGAAGAAGCTTCTAATAATGATGACTTGTAGTGCCGGATGGCTAAATCAAGGTTATTTTGCTTCACCTCAAACTCACCCATTTCAAAATAGATTTTATCTTTGAATTCTCTATTCTTCTTATCGGTTAATAGTTTTTGGAATAGTTTTCGGGTTGTTTTTGCGTCTTTCGTTTTTCCGATTTCTGCAACCTGCGCCATATTTAGTCGGGCATAAAAATCAAGCTCGTATTCAGGGTGACTGGCAACACATCTCTTGTAATAGTTAAAGGCCTCGGCATCAAAACCCAACTCCTGATAGATCTGGCCGATCATAAAGTAAATTCTGGCTTTGCCATCCTTCTTTTTTAGTAAGGGCGCCGCTTTTACCAGGTTTTCTAATTGCTTGTCTACATTGTTAGTTTGTTCATAGAAATACGCACGGTTTAAGTGTAAAAACTTTTCGTTTTTCTTATTTACTTTTTCCTTTTTAAGAAAGTCCGATACGGATATCGCATTATTAAATTCCTTGTATTCTATAAAGGTTTTCAGCAGATGAATGAGCGCTTCGTGACGCGCATTATCATCCTCGCTTTTAATATTAACATATTTGAATGTTTCGATGGCATTAACAAAATCCAGATTGTAATGTCTGGCTAACCCTACCAATATGTAACTGTCATCCACCCATTTACTATTCTTATGCCTTTCTATTGCTATCGAAGCTTTCTTTATAGCTTCTTCTACCTGAGTATTGTAAGATACAGCAAGCGTGGAATCGAGCTTTGGATATATTTTAAGAACATTGTTATAATCGTTATCCCTGTTCTCTTCCAGAATGGTTTCAATTTCCTGGATATTCTGCTTCGCGTAGAAGTAGGCATTATAATGTGCTGTTGTATTGTGAAATGTTTTACTGATAACATTCTTCCGTTCAGCTGAGCACGACGCTAAGAGCACCGCAGCCAAAATACAGCAGGCCAAAAATTCGAAACGCATTTTAAAGACGCTCAAGAGTATTTTCTAACATGTAGCTTTAACGCAAAAAGTGCTGTTTAGCGTACAATAATAGTTTATTATATCTATTTTTGAGCATTTATTATCTAATCTATTCAGATTTTGCGGGCTAGAAAAACACTGTCCAGTTGGTTGGTCAATAAGTATTTGCTAATAATCAGAAATGAAGAAAACTTTGCTGAAAAATCCACACTGAGTTTTACCTATGCTAAAGTCATTCTCTTAGCCGTTACTATTTTTATAGTACTTATGCTTTTGAGCCTGTTTTTGGTTAAAACATTACTCGCTCAATGGTTTGATCCCCGGCACGCTCAAATAGAGGCAAATAAACGGCTCATGTCATTGCAGATCAAAGTGGATTCATTGGCGCTGGAAGTAGATCAGAAAGATAGATTTATACTCAACTTTCAACGTGTTCTGAGCGGCGATACCGCGCAGGTCTATGAGGCCTACAGTGATCAGGTGACTTCCGAAGGAAATATTGTAAATAATGATATTGATGTTACCAGCCTTTCGCCGGTAGACTCACAGTTCAGGCAGGAATTCGAACAAACGGATTTGTCGTTGTTGCGATTTGCTTCCGCTAGCTATGGAGACCTTCAGGAAATATTTTTCTTTTCTCCGATTGTAGGTTTCGTATCAGCGCCTTATAATGTTCGTGAGGGCCATTTTGGGATTGACATCGTGGCGAAGAAGAATGAGCCCGTAAAGTGTGTTGCCGATGGTACGGTAATTATGGCTTCATGGACGCAGGATTCTGGCTATGTTATGGCCATTCAGCATAGGGGTAACATTATCTCGGTATATAAACACAATGCTGAATTATTAAAAGAAGTTGGTAACTTTGTAAATGCTGGAGAAATTATCTCCATTATTGGTAATACGGGCGATCTAACGGATGGACCTCATTTACATTTTGAACTTTGGTATAACGGCACTTCCGTAGATCCGGAAGAGTTCGTCACTTTTTAAACTTAAAACAATCAACATGTTTGCATCAAAAGAAGACCACAAAGTAGCGGAAGAGATTAGCAACTCCAGTAACATTATTGGAAAGGGTACTATACTACAAGGAGATATAGAAACCTTTGGTAATATGAGAATCGAGGGGCGTGTAGTTGGTAACGTGAAGACCAAATCGAAAATCGTTCTTGGTCAATCTTCAAAAATTGAAGGTAATGTGCTGGCTCAAAATGCTGAAGTGGAAGGCGAATTAAATGGAAACATTCGAATAACTGATGTATTGATCCTTAAGCCGACGGCGGTCATCCATGGCGATATCATCACTAATAAGCTGATTGTCGAATCTGGCGCCGCTTTCAATGGAGGCTGTAAAATGGGTGTTGCAAATAAAGAGATTAAGATAGGAGAGACTGCTCAGCCTCAGAATGGAAGATCCATCAAACGAGAAGAAGCAAAGGCCGTTTAATCCTTTTATAAGATTCACCGGATTGGCTCTTCAAATGGGCCTTACCATTTACCTGGGGAGCCTGCTGGGAAACT
>JBCDHA010000076.1:0-10304 GCA_038750705.1 Bacteroidota bacterium | reverse complement strand
ATCAGAGGCAGCCATGGAAGACAGAAAGAAGCAGGGGTATTTTTAACATAGAAAGGATAAAGTAGAAAGCTGAGATATTGACAAAATGACAACAGACACTTCAACTCAAGATACCAAAGGTTACCTGGATATGGAACTGCTGCGCTTCACCACAGCCGGTAGTGTCGATGATGGAAAGAGTACACTCATTGGCCGCTTGCTTTACGATTCAAAATCCATTTTCGAAGATCAATACGAGGCCATCGAAGAATCAAGCAAGCGTAAAGGTGATGAGCATGTGAACCTGGCCTTACTTACCGATGGGCTCAGAGCTGAACGTGAGCAGGGGATTACCATAGATGTCGCCTATCGTTACTTTGCAACGCCAAAGCGAAAGTTCATCATTGCAGATACTCCGGGGCACATTCAGTATACCAGAAATATGGTTACAGGGGCTTCTACCGCTAATCTGGCGTTAATACTTGTGGATGCCAGAAAAGGGGTAGTAGAGCAAACCTATCGCCATACTTTTATTGCTGCTTTGCTTGGTATTCCCCACGTGGTTTTCTGCATCAACAAGATGGACCTGGTAGACTATAAGGAAGAAACGTTCAATACCATAAAGGATCAAGTGGAGGCCTTCGCTTCCAAGTTAGAAACTAAGGACATCCGCTTCTTGCCTATAAGTGCGCTTCAAGGCGATAATGTAGTCAATGAGTCAGAACATATGCCATGGTACAAAGGAGGGACACTGCTATACCTGCTGGAAACGATACATATTGGCAGTGACCACAATCATATTGACTGCAGGTTTCCTGTACAGCAGGTGATTAGACCCCAGTCGGACAAATACCATGACTTCAGAGGTTACGCAGGCAGAATTGCAGGCGGAGTTTTTAAACCCGGAGACGACGTAACTGTGCTTCCTTCTGGCTTTTCCAGTAAAGTACAGAGCATTCATACCTATACAGAAGAATTGAGTGAGGCCTTCGCTCCAATGAGCGTGACCATCCAACTTGAAGATGAAATTGATATCAGTCGTGGGGATATGATTGTTCGTGATAATAACAGACCGCACGTAGGCCAGGACATTGATATTATGATCTGCTGGATGAACGAAAAACCTCTGGTTCCAAATGGTAAATATGCCATTAAGCATACTACCAATGATGCCCGCTGCCTCATCAAAAATGTCCATTACAAAGTGGACATAAACACTTTACACCGGATGGAGGATGATAAATCAATAAAAATGAATGATATTGCCAGGGTAACTTTGCGTATCACAAAACCTTTATTCTATGACCGGTACAGTAGAAACAGAGTAACGGGTAGTGTTATCCTCATCGATGAAGGAACCAATGAAACCGTTGCCGCCGGCATGATTATTTAATTTAGAGATGCAAGAAAAAGTTGTTGCCATACTTGAAGAAATAAAACAAAGCTCCGCTGAAAACGCAGCAGAGCTGGAACAGTATCGGCTTAGGTTTATAAGTAAGAAAAGTGTAATCACCGAACTATTCGGAGAACTGAAGCATGTTGCTAATGACAAGAAAAGAGAAGTAGGCCAGCAACTGAATGAATTAAAGAACGAAGCTCAACAGAAGTTCAAGAAACTAATCGCTCAATTAGACGATCAGCAAACAGCTAATGACTCGACAGGTATCGATGTGAGCCTACCTGATGGTGGACCGGAACTTGGCGGCGTTCATCCTCTCAATTATATCCGATTCAAAATCATAGAAATATTCGAGCGGATTGGCTTTAATGTTTCCGATGGACCGGAAATAGAAGATGATTGGCATAATTTCAGCGCCTTAAATTTTCCTAAAAACCATCCTGCAAGAGAAATGCAGGATACCTTCTTTATTGAGAGAGACCCGGATATCCTGCTAAGAACACATACCTCAAATGTACAAGTAAGGCTTACGGAAAACCACAAACCTCCAATTAGGTCTATAATGCCGGGGCGTGTGTTTAGAAATGAAGCCATATCTGCAAGAGCGCACTGCGTTTTTCACCAGGTTGAAGGCTTGTACATAGATAAAAATGTGAGCTTTGTGAATCTCAAGCAAACGCTTTATCATTTCGCAAAGGAGATGTTTGGAAAGCACACTGAAGTACGATTCAGGCCGTCCTACTTTCCGTTTACAGAACCAAGTGCGGAAATAGATATCTCGTGCCAGATTTGTCATGGTGATGGTTGCCAGCTCTGTAAATACACCGGCTGGGTAGAAATAGCCGGATCCGGTATGGTGGATCCGAATGTATTGGAAAATTGTGGGATTGATCCTGAAGAGTATACCGGTTTCGCTTTTGGAATGGGAATAGAAAGAATAAGCCAATTAAAATTCAGAGTAAACGACCTGAGGCTATACACTGAGAATGACATTCGGTTTTTGAAGCAGTTCAGAACTCTGCATTAATGAAGATTGAAGATATCAAAAGAGTAGCAGTTATTGGTGCAGGAACCATGGGCCTGGGAATAGCCCAGATAACGGCTCAAAACGATTTCGAAACTTTACTTTTTGATATCGACGAACAGGGGCTTGAAAGGGCAAAACAACAGATCACTAAAAACCTGGATAAAGGCATTGAAAGAGGGAAAATAACTTCTGAAATTAAAAATGAAACCTTAGAGCGACTTACCTACAGTACCGATTTTAAACTACTTAAGGCCGACTTGATTATTGAAGCTATAGTCGAGAAACTACCCGTTAAACAAAAACTTTTTCAGGATTTGGAACAGCAAAACTCACATACTTCCATCTTCGCTTCCAATACTTCCTCCATACCCATTACCAAAATAGGGGCCGCTCTGAAAACCCCCGAACGGCTTGCCGGCATGCACTTCTTTAACCCTGCTCATATAATGAAACTCGTTGAAGTTATTTCAGGCGCTGCGACTAACCCAGAGGTAGCTTCCACGCTTAAAACGTTAGCTGAAAAATGCGGCAAAATAGGAGTTATGGCAAAAGATTCACCAGGTTTTATCGTTAACCGTGTAGCTCGCCACTTTTATGTAGAAAGTTTACTTCTGCTGGAAGAGGGAGTAGCAGATGTCAAGAGTATTGATAAATTAATACGATCATCAGGATTTAAAATGGGACCTTTTGAGTTAATGGACCTAATAGGTGTTGATACCAACTTTTCTGTTACCCAATCTATGTTTAATAGTTTTCATCAGGACAGTAAATTCAGGCCTAGCAGGATACAGGAACAAAAAGTGGCAGCAGGACATAATGGAAGGAAAACAGGTAAGGGTTTTTATGACTACTCTTAAGTATTTTATTTCAACTTGGGTTATTATAGCCCTATTTTGTCTTTGTGCATGCGATAATGACGCTCAGGTCGATGAGTTGCCTCCAGCGGTATTTGCAGACATAGTAATCGACTTAGGTCTGCCGGAATATCAAAATCTAACACGTGACGGAGGTTTTGTAAGACTATCTCAGGGCATTCGAGGCATCATTCTTTACAGAGAAAACTCCACTTCTTACCACGCCATTGAGCAAAATTGTACCTATCTGCCCTTTGAAGCAGGATCAACGGTAGATATTGATCCAAATAACCCTGTTTTGATGCGTGACCCTTCATGTAACAGTATTTTCCGCTTGCCTGACGTGTTTCCCAGCGGCGGACCTGCAATCATACCTTTGAGAAAATACAACGTGAGTCTGAATGCTCGTATATTGACTATTACAAATGAGCCTATACAGTAAGATCGCCGGTAACGGCTATAAAAGCTTGTCGATAATTGTATCCACGGTCACACCGTCGGCATCGGCTTTGAAATTTCTAACCAACCTATGCCTCAAGGTAGGCTTTGCAATGGCCTGAACATCCTCAATATCCGGGGAGTACTTTCCATTTAAAAGTGCGTTACATTTAGCCCCAAGAACCAAATATTGGGATGCTCTTGGGCCTGCCCCCCATTCCAGGTACTCATTCGTAATATCGGATGCGTTAGATGCAAAGGGTCTGGTTTTATGCACCAATCCAACTGCATATTCTACCACGTTATCCGCTACCGGCACTCTACGCACCAAATGCTGAAAATAACTAATTTCATCAGCATTGACTATGTGGTCCAAATTAGGTTGATCGTCAGTAGTTGTGCTCTTCACAATATCCAGTTCTTTTTCATAAGACGGATAATCTAAAAGAACATTGAACATGAAGCGATCCAGCTGAGCTTCAGGTAGTGGATATGTACCCTCCTGCTCTATAGGATTCTGAGTTGCCAATACAAAGAAAGGACGATCAAGATTATATTGCTGGCCTGCAATGGTAACAGAATACTCTTGCATTGACTCCAATAGAGCGGCCTGGGTTTTTGGGGGAGTACGGTTAATTTCATCGGCTAAAATAATATTGGCAAAAACCGGCCCCTTAATAAATTTAAAATTCCTGTCCTTATCAAGCGTTTCAGCACCCAAAATATCAGACGGCATTAAATCAGGTGTAAACTGGATACGATTAAACTTGAGGTCCAAAACTGACGCAAGGGTTTGGATAAGTAGTGTTTTGGCAAGGCCGGGCACACCGACTAGCAAACAATGACCTTGACAGAATATTGAAGTCAAAAGTAGTTTTACTACATCTTCCTGTCCAATAATTACTTTCGATATTTCAGTCTTTAATTTTCCGTAGATATTGTGAAGTCCATCAGCAGCCTCCACATCAGTCTTAAATTCGGCCATTCAAATTATTCGTTTATTAGTACCCTGTTTATGAATCTATTATTGCAGGATGTTACAGTATTCATAGTCCTTGCCAATGCTAATGAAAACATCTTCACGTGCTTTATTGAACCAGTCATTGAGCATTTTTGACTTTTTTTCATTTAAAGCTGCAGTTTGTATCTTTTGCCAGTCTTGAGCAAGATTAGCCTCGTGAGGCTTTACCTTAGACTTATAAAATAAAACCCTTACTGCCTCTTTTCCATCATCCATCCTATACGTGATTGGTTGTGTAATGCTACCTACGGCTATAGTATCTATAGTAAAAAATATAACCGGGTCGAGATCCTCAGATGAAATGAATGAGCCTCCATTTCTATCTTCGAAAAACCCACCATTTCCCGCAGTGTATTTATCATCAGAATTATCTTTGGCAGCCTTTTGAAAGGCTATGCTATCGGCTAAAATTAATGTTCTTAAGCTATCTACAAATTCCTTGGCTCTATCTATATCATTTTCAGATGGTTTAGGTATTAATAAGATGTGCCTGGAATTATATTCATTTCCCCGTCTTTCTAAAAGCTGAACAATGTGGATTCCAAATTGTGTTTCAAAGGGCCTTGAAATTTCTCCTGGCCTCAGTTGTAAAGCAGCTGCTTCAAATTCGGATGCCATCATTCCCCGCTGGGTAAAGCCTAAATTACCACCATAACGAGCACTGGGACCTTGGCTGTATTCTTTAGCAAGCGTTTCAAAATCTTCTCCTGCTAAAATTCTATCTCTAATTTTACTTAGTTCTGTTTTGAGCACTTCTTTTTGTGCACTACTGACCTCCGGGATCTTAACAATTTGCCCCACTTCTACCTCAGTTGAAAAGAATGGTAAACTATCCTTGGGTATGCGGTTATAAAATCGTCTAACCTCAGCAGGCGTAACTTTTATGTCTGAAATAATGGTCTCCTGCATTCTGCTTACCACCAGTTGCTCTTTAATTTCATCTCGAATATCTGTCTTAATTTGGTCAATACTCTTACCATAATACTCTTCCAACTGACTCTCTGAACCGCCGTATTGTGACAGGATAAGCTGCATTCGTCGATCCAGGTTATTATCAACTTCAATATCAGTAACAATGACCGAATCTATTTCTGCTTTGGCAACCATAAGCTTACCACTTATGAGCTGAGCAAATAACTGGCATTTTGAGTTAGGTCCTACAGGATTTCCATTTGCCAGGTAAGCCGCATGCGCCTTCTCCAAATCTGACTGTAAAACTATATAGTTATCTACCTTTCCAATGATTTGGTCTATAATCAGACCGGCTTCCTGCCCTTTAGCAAAATTTGACAACTGGAGTAATATCGCCAGTGACGCTATCTTAATCGTAGACTTCAAAACCCTTATTCTTTTTCGCTTCTTCATAAATTTTTGCCTCAAGCCCTTCTGCCAGCTCTACCTTTCGCTTATTGATTATAATATTAACAATATCCTCCCTTACAAATTCCAAGGGAGAGACATTATCTGAAATACGATATTCCTCTATTTTAAGGTAGTACTTAAATTCATCATCTTCAGTTTCACTATATTTCCTATTTCTTAAGAACTGCAACTTATTTGGCACCTCGGCCAATGGAGAGTTTTTCACAACCTCGTCAAAGGTCATCCAAATTGAATCATTTAATTCATAAGCTGTAGCAAAGCTCAAGCAGTATGAGTTAAGTTCCTCTTTATCAGACTCACGAGAAGAGTAAAGAAGTGGTCTGAGCCTGTCTAAGCGTGGAGCTTCCTTTGGAACCTGAATGAACTTTGATCTGATAATATTTTGCTTCAAAACAAAGTTGTCAACGTTTTCTTCGTAGTACGATTGTATCTCTTCTTCAGAAACTATCTTATTCAGGTTTTGAGCTATGTAATGACTTTGGTACTCATACCCCATTAAACTAAATCTGTAATCCAGGATTTTTCTTTCTATCTCGGCTTCATCAAATTCTATTTTGGTAGAAGCTTCGTTTATGAGTAGTTGTTTACGGATCCAATTATTAATGAAAGCTCTTGTCCTCTCGGTACTATCTTCAGCGAGTATACCCTCATAGGCGAGCCCGTCCAGATCATCTAAATAAAGATATTGCTCACCCACCCTGGCTACGGCCTTCTTATCAGCGTTAGGGTCATTCGCTTCCTTTTTCATTTGAATTAAGTCGCAGCCCGATATAATAAGGCAGAAAATCAAAAAGACTGATAATTTACAGAAGTCCATCATATACTTTAGTAACGCCTTTTTCATTCATCTCAACGGAATATCTGGCACGTAATTGCTCTACCCAAAATTTCTCTAAGTGGTCTTGATAGCCTGAAATTACCATACCCCTGGTTTCACTTAATTCCTTAGGCCCGGCTGGTAGTACTTCTTCAATAATGGCAAGATTATGCCTATCGCCCTCCGTAAATTCATACGTTCCTCTTTTCCCGGTTAATTTATCGAACCACTCATTTTGACCTTTTTCATAGATACCGCTGGTAACTTGCAGTGCAATGCTCGATTCTTGGTTATATAAAGAATCAAGGATATCCCTATTCAAACTCTTTTGCTGCTCCAATCTGCTTTTTATACCGGTTATTATCGCAGGGTCTGAGGTATTATACACAGTTGCTTTTATCCTTTCTTCCCACTGATAGTTTCCTCTATTTTCCAGAAAAAAGTTCTTTAGCCCAACAGAGTCTTTAACCGCTTTGGACCACACCTCTTCTTCCATTAACTGAAAGAGTAGTATCCCTTCTCTGTATTCCTTTATAAGCATACGATAGTCTATATACTTTTCTTCAAGTTGGTTGTCTTCAAATGCAAGAACCTTTTCCTCAACAAAATCATCATATAGGAGTTGAATATATTGATTCAACTGGTATGAGTTGTTCTTTTGTTTACCAATGACAAATTCAAAAAAATCATCCAGCATGTATTTCTGATCATCTATACTAAAAAGCGCCACATTTTGAGTTGATGAAAGTACCGGCCTTTTCCAGCTCCCGCTCAACAGGGTACTGTCAAAATATGTATCGCTTAAATCAGATATTGCTGAGACATCCGTATATCCGTTCTCACTTTTGAGGCGATTGACCAGTAGCTTCTTATTAAGCTTAGCTCTTGTGTCACGGTTGATTTTTGACTTTATGGTGGCTTTGAGGTCCTCCATTGGCTTTACAGGTGACCTTCCTTCTAATTTCACAATATGCCAGCCATAGGGTGTCATAAATGGATCTGAAATTTCACCAATCTCATTAAGAGCAAATGCAGCTTCTTGAAAAGAAAATGGCATCTGTCCAACTGAGAATGCTCTCAGCCTACCTCCTTTTTCCTTAGTATTTACATCATCAGAAAACTGACTGGCTAATTCATTCCAGGGTACACCTCCGGTTACCTGTTCGTAAATTTCAAAGGCTTTATTTCGGGCCGATGTACTATCTTGCTTATTTGGCTTTATTCGAACCATTATATGAGAAACCTCTACGGTACCTTGAGCCTCTCTTCGATCAATTACTTTTATGATATGATAACCGAACCTGGTTCTTACGGGCTCCGATACCTCTCCTTTTGCAGTAGTATAAGCGGCCGACTCAAAGGGGTATACCATCTGAAAAGAAGTGAAGTAGCCGAGATTACCCCCATTAGTTTTTGCGGATGGGTCTTCGGAAAACTCTTTAGCTAATTCAGCAAAATCTTCTCCTGAAACGGCCCTTTCCCTTATGTCATTTATTTTTTGAAAAGCTTTCAGCGTATCTTCCGGATTAGCATTTTCAGATACTTTAATCAATATATGTGAAGCATTTACCTCCGTTTGCATACGATCATACGCCTCCTGAATCAGACTATCCGTAACTTTCGTTTCAGTAAGATAGGGCTTCTTTAACTGCTCTTTATACGTATTAAATTCATCCCGAAAGGCTTTTGTAGTGTCCATTCCTCGGCGCTTAGCCTCTTGGATCTTGAGCTTAAACTTGACATACAGATCGAGATAGTCCTCAATATCTGAACGTGTAAAGGCGCTATCATTATTTATATTATTTTTCTTGTAGACATAAACAAATTCCTCAACGGTAACCGGAGAATCATCTATGGTAAACAACACCTGGTCAGAATCATCTTTAGAGACTGACGTTTTCATGACTCCTTGCGTGGAGCATCCCAATACAACACCTAATAAAATCAATAAGAAGAAACGCATCTTAAACCAATTTCCTTTAAAAGCAGTGCAATTTTAACCATTTTGTACTACAAAATGCGCGTTGACTTGTAAAAGTCAGGTGAGTTCAATTTTCTTGGTCAGGCGGCAAATATTCTTTTTTGGCAGGCGGATAATTTCAATATCATCCATTATTCTCTTTACAAGTATCAGTCCTATACCGCCTTTCTTTTGTTGTTTGATTACATCTTCAATTTTAGGCTCCTGATAAGTAGCGATATCAAAAAGATCAACCGTATCTATGATATCAAATTCAAGATTTTGAGATTTGTCAATCTTAATTTCTAACTCAATTGAGTCTTTAGGGTTACAGGAGTGTCCATGGATGATAACATTAGCACATACCTCGTCGATGGCCAGTACAAGCGTGCTCACATCAACCTCAGAGATGCCATGTTTATCCAGAACCTCTTTAACAAAACTTCGAATGTCTCTCAGTTTTTCTTTCGTACACGGAACCTTATACGAGTATTTCATCCTACCCCAACGCTGCCTTTGCCTCCTCTTTTGTTTGCTTGATAACCAACAATTGATCCAATCCCAATATTTCGAAAACGTTAGCCACTTTCTCGTTTAGACCATATATGATCATGGTTATATCTCTCTTTCTGAATTCTTCTATGTATGACATAAAAACACCTAAACCCGCTGAAGAAATATAATCGAGATTGGAACAGTCTATTAAAAATTTCTTTCCGCCACTTTCGATAGCCTCTTCGATAGCGTTGTCCAATTCAATAGACGAACTCGCATCAACATCTCCTACTACTGTCAGAAGCTCATAGTTTTCTTCCTGTATCCTCTTTACGTCAACCATAATTCTTTTACGTATTACTAAAATTTATGTTTAAACATGATTCAATTAAACTTGACGATTACAACGGTGTAGTCGTCATCAATAGCTTCAGTGCCCGTGAAGGCATAAAGCTCACTTATAATTTCCTTTTTAATTTCTTCCACCGGGGCGTCGCTGTGTTTTTGAATGGCCTCTCTCAAAAGATCATAACCATATTCTTCTCCTTTAATGTTTTTTGCCTCAGTAATCCCATCTGTGTATAAAACCAGAATATCTCCGGGTGAATACATGAAAGTATCTATCTGTATGTAGTTCTTAAACCCTTCATTTCTTAAAATACCAAGACCTAATCCCTTATTCTGAAAATAGGTAGCTTTACCTTCCGCCTTACTGTAATATAATGTAGGGCAATGTCCCGCTCTGGAAAATTCTACTTGCTTTTTTTTAGTATCAAAAACAAAATAAGAAGTAGTAATAAATGAGGCTTTATCCAAACAGCGGCTTAAAGCGTTATTAGCGCTATCCAAAAAGTCTTTCGGCGACATGTCGTGCTGGGTAAGGCTGTAAAATACCCCTTTCATTTGCGACATGTGAAAGGCTGCTGATGTT
>JBCDHA010000075.1:0-10307 GCA_038750705.1 Bacteroidota bacterium | reverse complement strand
ATTTTGATACTGCCCCTTGATACTATAAATTTGTGCCAATTTATCCATGACTCATTAATTACCCTAAGCACAACCACTACTAAATGCCAAGAGATAGAAGCATTAGGTCCATCCTTATCATTGGAAGCGGGCCTATTATTATCGGTCAAGCCTGCGAATTTGATTACTCCGGATCACAAGCAGCGCGTTCACTAAGGGAAGAAGGTATAGAAGTCACACTCATCAACTCGAATCCGGCTACAATAATGACGGATCCTGTTACCGCTGACAATGTATATCTAAAACCTCTAACAAAAAAGTCAATCCGTGAAATCCTGGATAAGCACCACATTGATGCCGTTCTCCCCACGATGGGCGGCCAAACGGCCTTAAACCTTGCCATAGACTGTGACAAAGCAGGCATCTGGGAGCACTACGGTGTTAAAATCATTGGAGTGGATATAAATGCCATTGAAACCACTGAGGACAGGGAGAAATTCCGTCTTAAGATGCATGAAATTGGTGTAGGTGTTTGTAAAGGCGAAACGGCCACATCTTTTCTCCAAGGCAAGGAAATAGCTCAAGAAATAGGCTTTCCACTGGTTATTCGCCCGTCATTTACTTTAGGGGGCTCAGGAGGTGGATTTGTCAATACACCGGAAGAGTTTGAAAAAGCGTTAACACATGGTTTGCATACCTCACCTATACATGAAGTATTGGTAGAGCAAAGTATTTTAGGATGGAAAGAATACGAGCTGGAATTACTGAGAGATAATGTCGGCAACATCATTATCATTTGTTCCATTGAGAATTTCGACCCCATGGGCGTTCATACCGGTGACTCCATAACGGTTGCTCCGGCCATGACCTTGCCTGATACGGTATATCAGGAAATGCGAAATTTAGCCAAGACCATGATGAATGCCATTGGCCAGTTTGCCGGTGGGTGCAACGTCCAGTTTGCAGTAAACCCTTCTACAGATGAAATCATTGGTATTGAAATTAACCCAAGGGTGTCAAGATCATCTGCCTTGGCTTCAAAAGCCACGGGTTACCCCATCGCAAAGATTGCTGCCAAATTAGCGATAGGTTATAATCTGGACGAATTAAGCAATGCGATCACAGGCACTACGTCTGCCTTTTTTGAACCCGCTATCGACTATGTGATTGTTAAGGTACCCAGATGGAACTTCGATAAATTTCAAGGATCTGATCGTAGACTTGGCTTATCTATGAAGTCAGTAGGTGAAGCCATGGGTATAGGTCGTAACTTTCAGGAAGCACTTCAAAAAGCGTGTCAATCATTAGAAATAAAGAGAAACGGTTTAGGCGCCGATGGTAAGGAGTTAACCAAACAGGAGGAGCTCTTGGAAAGCCTGGAGCACCCTAGCTGGAACAGGCTATTCCACATTTATGATGCCTTCAAACTAGGTATACCCTACAAGACTATCCAGAAGCTTACCAGAATTGACAAGTGGTTTTTGAATCAGATTGAAGAACTTATTGTTCTTGAATCTGAGATTGAAAAGCATACGATTGATACAATTCCTGAAACTTTATTAAAAACCGCGAAAGAGAAAGGTTATGCCGACAGACAGCTAGGCCATTTGCTGAAATGCTGGGAAAGTGAGGTTCATAAGAAACGCTATGAGCTCGGAATAAAGCGAGTATACAAACTGGTTGATACCTGTGCTGCGGAATTTGAGGCCCAAACACCCTATTACTACTCCACGTTTGATCAGGAAAATGAATCCATCGTCACGGATAAGAAAAAAATTATTGTTTTGGGTTCCGGACCAAATCGAATTGGTCAGGGGATAGAATTCGACTACAGTTGCGTGCATGGTATTCTCGCTGCCAAGGAATGCGGGTATGAAACTATAATGATCAACTGTAACCCTGAAACCGTTTCTACAGATTTTGATGTGGCAGATAAACTCTACTTCGAACCGGTATTTTGGGAGCACATTTTTGATATTATTGAGCACGAAAATCCGGAAGGCGTAATTGTTCAACTAGGTGGCCAAACGGCACTTAAACTTGCTGAAAAGCTCCACAAGTACGGTGTCAATATTATTGGAACGTCGTTTGAAGCGCTTGATTTAGCAGAGGACAGAGGTAGCTTTTCTACTCTTTTAAAGGACAATGCTATTCCATACCCACAATTCGGTGTGGCTGAAGATGCTGAAACAGCCCTTGAACTTTCCAAGGAAATCGGCTTCCCGCTTCTGGTAAGGCCTTCTTATGTGCTTGGAGGTCAGGGCATGAAGATCGTGATTAATGAGCAAGAGCTTGAATCTCATATAGTTGACCTGCTGAGAAAGATCCCGGGTAATAAGGTTCTTTTGGACCATTTCCTCGATGGAGCCATTGAAGCTGAAGCTGATGCGATATGCGATGGTGAAAATATTCACATCATAGGCATCATGCAACACATAGAACCCGCCGGGATTCACTCCGGCGATTCCTACGCCGTACTTCCGCCCTACAACCTGGGTGACTTGGTAATAAAACAAATAGAGACGTATACAGAAAAGATAGCACTTGCTCTTAAAACCGTTGGCCTTATAAACATACAGTTTGCTATCAAAGATGATAAGGTGTATATCATCGAGGCGAATCCTCGAGCTTCCCGAACTGTGCCGTTCATATGTAAAGCCTATGAAGAACCTTATGTGAATTACGCTGTAAAAGTCATGCTGGGCGAAAACAAAGTCACGGATTTTGACTTCAACCCAAAAAAGCATGGGTATGCTATTAAAGAACCCGTCTTCTCCTTTAATAAATTCCCGAATGTGAATAAGGAGCTGGGCCCTGAGATGAAATCAACCGGTGAAGCGATCTACTTTATTGATGATTTAATGGATGACTATTTCATGAAAATATACTCCGAACGCAACCTATACCTGAGTAAGTAAGTTATAACCATGTATGATGCTTAAATTTTTACTCATAGTTGGATTAATAGGATTCTTACTCTTCAGAGTATTGGGCGTTTTTTTCAGAGTCCTTACGGGATCTACGGTAAATCCCAAATCTCAGGATTTTCACCAAACAAGAAAACCAAAAGATGGCAACGTGAATGTAGACTACATCCCCGGGAAGGAAAAAAAAGGAAATAGATACAAAGGAGGGGAATATGTTGACTATGAGGAACTAGACTAATCTTTAAAGAAAATATTTTTTGAGCCCCACCATAAACGGCTGGGGCTTATTCATTTATTACTATGATTACGTTCGAAAAATATCAGGCTACGGGAAACGATTTTATTTTGATCAATAACATTGATACGTCATTCAATCCGTCTACTGAAACTATATCAATGTTGTGTGACAGGAAATTTGGTATAGGGTCCGACGGGCTGATTCTGATCCAACCCCATAAAAAATATGACTTCGAGATGGTATTCTACAACCCGGACAGTAGCCAAAGTTTGTGTGGTAATGGTAGCCGTTGTGCAGTAAATTTTGCGAACACACTAGGTCTTATTCAAGGTTCAAAAACAACTTTTTTGGCATACGATGGGGCTCATAGCGCCGAAATTCTACCTGATGGTCAAGTGAAATTGGAAATGGCAGATGTACAAAATGTCAGACTTTTAGCGGATGGTATGTTTGTTGATACTGGGTCACCTCATCTGGTGAAATATATCGTGAATATTGCAAAGTACCCCGTATTTGAAGAAGGAAAATCCATTAGAAATGGTGGCTTATTCGCAGAATCCGGCGTGAATGTGAATTTTGTTGAAATCTCCGGCGACAACGAAATCAATGTAAGGACTTATGAAAGGGGTGTAGAAAACGAGACCCTCTCTTGCGGTACTGGGGTAACTGCCGCAGCCATTACCTCAACGCGTAAAGGCTTGTCTTCACCTGTAACTATTAAAACAAAAGGTGGGAGTCTTAAGGTTGAATTCAACCAGGAGTCACTTGAAAGTTTTAAGGATGTTTTTCTCACAGGACCTGCAGTAAAAGTTTTCAGCGGTGGTATAGACATCAGCGAATACGAGCAAAAAATATTACCTAAAAGCGTTTAACTTTAGACGTTCAAAATTGACAGAAGAAGCTTACACATGTTAAAATTTATAGCCAAGGTTCTAGGCACCAAGTCTGAAAAGGATATTAAGAAACTTATGCCCATTGTGGCTCAGATCAATAAAGAATATGATGAGTTTAATGGCATTAGCGATGATGAACTTAGGGGCAAAACAGCTGCAGTCATTGATACCATAAACGCAGAGCTAAAGTCTATTGATGATCAAATTACCGCACTTCATGAGAAAGTGGATACTAATCCTGACCTTGACATCAATGAGAAAGAGGCGGTATTTAATGAAATCGATAAGCTTGAAGAGGATAGAAACGAAGAACTTGAAAAGGTTCTTAAAAACGTTCTTCCCACGGCCTTTGCCATAGTGAAAGAAACGGCAAGAAGATTCAAGGAAAATGAAAAGATAACAGTTACCGCTTCTATGCAGGATAAGGTGTTTGCAGCAAAGAAGCCCAATGTGGAAATTGACGGTGATAAGGCCATATGGCATAACAAGTGGATGGCTGCGGGTAATGAAATTACCTGGGACATGCTGCACTACGATGTTCAGCTCATTGGAGGAATGGTTCTTCACGAAGGCAAAATAGCTGAGATGGCCACCGGTGAGGGTAAGACTTTGGTGGCCACACTACCGGCATTTCTAAATGCTTTGGCAAAAAGGGGCGTTCATATTGTAACTGTAAACACCTATTTGGCGCAACGAGACAGTGAATGGATGGCGCCTATTTTTGAATTCCATGGTCTTACCGTTGACTGCGTAGACAAGCACGAACCCAACTCTGATGAGCGTAGAAAGGCTTATGCCGCAGACATTACTTATGGTACAAACAATGAGTTTGGTTTCGATTATTTACGTGACAATATGGCACGTGACCCCGAAGAGCTGGTACAACGCAAACATCATTATGCCATGGTGGATGAAGTAGACTCAGTTCTTATAGATGAAGCACGTACGCCACTAATTATTTCAGGCCCAATACCTAAAGGTGATGAACATGAATTTTATGACCTCAAGCCGCGCATCGCTAAGCTTGTAGAGGCTCAGAAACGACTCGTACAGCAATACCTGGTTGAAGCAAAAAAACTTATCGGAGAAGGCAATGACAAAGACGGTGGTTTACCACTTTTCAGAGTATACCGAGGTTTACCAAAGCATAAACCTTTAATAAAGTTTTTAAGCGAAACCGGAACAAGGCAAATACTTCAAAAAACCGAGAACTTCTACCTACAGGACAATCAGAAAATGATGCCTGAGGCAGATGAACCACTTTTTTTCACAATTGATGAAAAGCACAATAGCATCGAACTTACTGAAAAAGGGATCGATCTTATAACGGGTGAAGGTGAGGATTCAAACTTCTTTATAATGCCGGATATTGGCACGGAGGTAGCCACATTAGAAAAAAATGAGGAATTAAGTGACGAAGAAAAGGTAAAGCAAAAGGACGAGCTTATTCGTGACTATTCCGTTAAATCACAACGTATCCACTCGGTAAACCAGCTGCTAAAGGCGTACACGCTCTTCGAAAAAGACACGGAATATATTCTTGTCGATGGTAAAGTCAAAATAGTTGACGAACAGACCGGTCGTGTTATGGAGGGCAGAAGGTACTCTGACGGCCTTCACCAGGCCATTGAAGCCAAGGAAAGTGTTAAAGTTGAAGATGCAACGCAGACCTATGCTACAGTTACCCTTCAGAATTACTTTAGAATGTACCACAAGCTTGCCGGCATGACAGGTACGGCAGAAACCGAGGCCGGAGAATTTTGGGAGATCTACAAGTTAGATGTAGTTGTAATTCCTACTAACCGCCCTATTGCCAGAAAGGATGATCAGGATATGGTTTATAAAACCATGCGTGAGAAATTCAATGCCGTTGTGGATGAGATTGTAACGCTCACAGGGGAAGGCAGGCCGGTTTTGGTAGGTACCACTTCCGTGGAAATATCAGAAGTAGTGAGCAGAATGCTTAACATGCGCAAGATTACGCATCAGGTATTGAATGCCAAGCAGCACCAGCGAGAGGCTGATGTAGTGGCTGAGGCCGGTAAGCCGGGTACCGTTACCATTGCTACTAACATGGCAGGTAGGGGCACAGATATTAAACTTACACCTGAGTCAAAAGCTGCCGGAGGTTTAGCAATTATAGGTACGGAGCGCCATGAGTCGAGACGGGTAGATCGTCAGCTCCGCGGTCGATCAGGACGACAGGGAGATCCGGGTTCTTCACAATTCTTTGTTTCACTGGAGGACAATCTCATGCGTATGTTTATGCCTGAGCGTATCGCCAAAATTATGGACAGGCTTGGACTGCAGGAAGGTGAAGTTATTTCGCATTCCATGGTGACTAAATCCATCGAACGCGCTCAGAAAAAAGTTGAGGAAAACAACTTTGGTGTAAGGAAGCGTTTGCTGGAGTATGATGACGTTATGAACTCACAGCGGGAAGTCATCTACACGCGCAGAAGAAACGCCCTTTACGGGGAACGCCTTCAGTTAGATATCATGAACATGCTTTTTGATACGTGTGAGGACATAGTATTGAATACTAAGGGTGCGGAAAACTACGAAAGCTTCAAACTTACTACCCTAGGGGTTTTAGGAATAGACTTTGAAATCAATAAATCAGAATTTGAAAACATCGATCAACAGGTTCTGGTAGAAAAACTATATGATGAAGCGTTTGCGCATTACAAAAGAAAAAATCAGGACATCGCCCAGCAGTCCTTACCTATATTCAAGGATATAGAAGTAAACCGAGGCGCTACGATTGAAAATATATTAGTTCCATTCACTGACGGCAAGCGGCAAATTGGGGTTGCGGCAAATCTTAAAAAATGCCTGTCCACTGAGAATCAAGAACTTGTATTGGCCATGGAGAAAATGGTGACTCTTGCCATAATAGATCAACTTTGGAAAGAGCACCTGCGCGAAATGGATGACTTGAAACAGAGTGTTCAAAATGCTGTATATGAGCAAAAAGACCCATTGTTAATCTATAAATTCGAAGGGTTTGAACTATTCAAAAGGTTCATTGCCAAAGTCAATGAAGATACCATTTCATTCCTTATGAAGGCTAATCTGCCTGTTGAAGAATCCAGTCAGGTGCAGGAAGCCAGGGTACAACGCAGACAACGGTTAAAAGAACAAAAAGAAGAAAGCAGATCGGTATTAAGTGGTGGCCCCAGAGCGGATGTAAACCGCCCTCCGGTAGAAAAAACGATGCCTATCAAGTCTGAGAAAACGTATGGACGAAATGATCGGGTAACGGTGCAATATATGGATGGTACCTTAAAAAAGGATGTGAAGTACAAGGTAGTAGAGGCGGATATTCAAAGTAATAAATGCGTGATGGTAGAAGAATAAAATGCTAAGAACAAATTACATCCCTTTTATTGTCTTTATAATTTTTACGGCTTGCTCACCTGGCGCTGTCCCTACCAGCAGCGACGCTGAAAGGTATAAGGAAGACCTGTCTTATTTGAGACCAACCTATTCTGAAATTATAGAATCGGATACAACAGTGGCAAGTCAAAATGAGCCTGTGGAAGAATCTATAGAGGCTGAGTTTGACATAACCAAAGAATTAAATGCTATTCTGGATAGTATTGATGTAATCAGAAGAGATAAACGATTTGTTGATGGCTTTACCATTCAGGTATATTCGGGGTATGACAGCGAAGAAGCAACAAAGGCCCGCGGTAGAGTGTACTCAATACTTGAAAACTCTACACCGTCATTAAAATTCGAAGAGCCCAATTTTAAAGTGAAGGTTGGCAATTACTATTCTAGACTTGAAGCCCAGCGGGACTACGCCCTAATTAAGGAGAAATTTTCATCAGCATTGATCATTCCCCAACGGATTTACATCCAATGATCGAAAGAATAAAATTACTCGCCGCAGAATATGCCGAAGATGTCGTAGCTATAAGAAGACACCTGCATGCGAATCCCGAGTTAAGTTATGAAGAGTACAATACAGCTGAGTATGTAGCAAATGAACTGAGATCTATAGGCATAGAACCGAAAGTGGGTGTAGCCAAAACCGGTGTTACGGCTCTAATTGAAGGTAAAAATACAAATTCTAAGGTTGTTGCTTTACGGGGCGATATGGACGCACTGCCTATAAAAGAGGCCAATGAGGTCTCCTATAAATCAAAAAATGAGGGTGTGATGCACGCTTGCGGCCATGATGTACACACTGCTTCTTTATTGGGTACTGCCAGAATTCTCCAAGCCATTAAAGGGGATTTTGACGGCGCTGTAAAGCTCATATTTCAACCTGGTGAAGAAAAGAACCCGGGCGGAGCGTCGCTAATGATAAACGACGGCGTTTTAAAAAACCCTGCTCCTGCTTCAATATTTGGGCAACATGTGATGCCCTTGATACCGGTTGGAAAAGTAGGATTCAGAGCCGGTATGTATATGGCTAGTGCAGATGAAATATATCTTACTATCAAAGGAACTGGAGGACACGGGGCCATCCCTGAACACTTGACGGATACCGTGCTCATCACATCTCATATAATCGTAGCCTTGCAGCAGATTATCAGTAGAAATGCCGACCCTAAAAAACCAACTGTTCTTTCGTTTGGAAAAGTTGAAGCCATGGGAGCTACTAATATTATACCTAACGAAGTGAAGGTGGCAGGTACTTTCAGGGCAATGGACGAAGAATGGCGTGTCCGTGCTCATGGGCTGATAACCGAAATGGCCCGGTCAATTGCAAAAGGCATGGGGGCCGAATGTGAAGTTTTTATTTCAAAGGGTTATCCTTTTCTTCAGAATGACCCGCCGCTTACAGAAAGGGCGCGCCAATTAGCCGTAGATTTCTTGGGAGAAAAAAATGTAGTGGACCTGGATCTATGGATGGGTGCAGAAGACTTTTCTTATTATTCACAGGAAATACCTGCCTGTTTTTACCGGCTGGGCACTCGCAATGAGGCCAAGGGAATTACTTCTTATGTTCATACACCCACTTTTGATGTGGACGAGGATGCTCTGGAAATTGGCACGGGTATGATGGCCTGGCAAGCGATCAATGAACTAAAGGCTTAATCTTATATATCTTCCTCGTCTTTAGCCAGCTCTCCGGTAATCCCTTCTGATACATTTATAATATGATCACCTGTGCGCTCCATAAGGCTAAACAAGTCTGCATAAGCAAGACTGCTCAAAACATCATACTCCCCTTTCTCAAGATGCTTCAAATGTTTCTTTCTAAGCTTGTCTCTGAATTTATTAATCTCTTTCTCTTTGTCAATGGCTAGCTTAAGGCTAATCTCGTTAGACCCGGGTAGTAAATTTGCGTTCATAATTTCAAATGCTTCATCTAACTTAGCGAGCATATTCAGTAGGTCTTTTACCTGATTTGGGGTAAACCAGCTCTCACTTTCATTTTTCTGCTCAATTGACAAAGACATCTGATAAAACAGATCGCCTATTCTCTCAAGATCATTGATTATCGCCAACATGCCTCTAAGTCGTAAGGAACTTTCCATACTAAGTTTGGCCGATGGCAGTTTAGATAAGTAAGTAGCGATCTCATACTGCACTTTATCCGTTATTTCCTCATACTTCTTAATTTTCTTTAAAACCTTAGTTTTATTTTTTGACTTTTTGTTGTTGATCAATTCTCCAACAAAGCCAGACATTCGTGCCGTAATTTTTCCGAACTTGGAAATTTCCTTCGCTACTTCCTCAAGTGATACTTCGGGTGTTGCCACTAATCCCCGAGAAATATATTCCAATCCAAATTCTTTTTCATCTCCCTTAATGGGTATCATTTTAGTTACCACCTTGGCAATAAAATTCACAAACCCAATCAATAGGACAACATTAATAATATTGAATGCGGTGTGAAAAATAGAAAGTCCAAAAGGTATGGCTAGTGCATCCTGAAAAGGTGAACTATAATCGTTTTTGACCATATATGCATCAATCCCCGTTAAGAACCATCTGAACAAAATCAGCATCCAGATTACGCCAAAAATATTAAATATGAAATGGGCTCTGGCAGCCCTTTTAGCATATGAGTTAGCTACAAGGGCGGCCAGATTAGCGGTAATTGTAGTTCCTATATTCTCCCCTAAGATCATAGCGGCAGCTATCTCAAAAGGTATCCAACCCTCATTAGCCATTAAAATGGTAATCGCCATGGTAGCGCTTGAAGATTGTACCACCACCGTTAACAGCGTACCGATACCAATGAATATTAAAGTGGAAAACAACCCTAAATCTGTATAATTCGTAAGGAATTCCAGCATTTCAGGATTT
>JBCDHA010000074.1:0-10310 GCA_038750705.1 Bacteroidota bacterium | reverse complement strand
TATCGATGTACTTCTTCTGCTCAGACCTTCATTGATAAGACCGTTATTCAAAAACTCAAACTCAAATACTATAGCCATGTTTCAGAACTACTTTAAAATCAGCTTAAGGACACTTGCCAGGCACAAGATGTTCACCACCATAAATGTAATCGGATTGGCTATTGGCCTTACCAGCTTCCTGCTCATTAACGAATACATCCGCTTTGAAAAGAGCTATGACTCCTTTCACAAGGACTCGGATCAACTGCACCGGGTATCCTACCTTAGATTAAATCAGGGTGGACAGGTGATAGATAAAGATGCCATGGCCTCATACCTGACCGGTAACGTCCTCAAGAAAGAGCTACCTGAAGTTTTGAACTACACAGTCACGAAGAAGTTCGATGAGGTTGCCATAAGATCCGGGCAAAACCTTTTTAAGGAAAATAGAATAATCTCTGCTGATTCTAACTTTTTGGAGCTATTCACCTATGAGGTTATCTATGGATCAAAAGCCACCATGTTCAGTGAGCCCTGGTCCCTGGTTATGACACAGTCCAGAGCCAGGGCCTACTTTGGAGACATAAATCCGGTAGGTGAAACCTTACAAGTTCTGGCGCCATACAAAGCAGAACTAAAAGTAACAGGAGTAATTGAGGATATCCCGGATAACACACACTATGGTTTTGATATGCTCTTTTCTGATAAAACATTGGAAGATGGTGATGACTATGGTAATTGGGACTACAATAATTATTATGTCTTTTTGAAGCTTGTTCAAGACATGGATCTTGTATCATTCACTGATAAAGCCAATACCGTATTCAGAAAGTTTGACGATAACGAAAGCCGTAAGCTCAACGTGCACCCTGTCCGAGATATTTATCTCAAATCAGATTTCACCTTTGAGCCGCAAGTACTGGGAAGTGAAAAAATAGTCAATTTTCTTATTATCATATCGGTTTTTATTTTAGTGGTAGCCTGGGTGAACTATGTTAATCTCTCTACAGCAATTGCCCTGGAACGAGCCCGAGAGGTAGGACTAAGAAAAGTAGTAGGGGCCTTTAAGTATCAATTGGTTATACAGTTTTTATGTGAAGCATTTCTGATAAATTTCATTGGTGCGTGCGTGGCCTTTCTGGCTACTGAGTTGTTAGTCCCTTTTTTCAATCAGCTGATTGGCAAAACAATTATCGTCCACGCCTGGAGCCACCTGCCATTAATTTACACACTTACGGTGTTTTTCTTGTTGGGGACTTTTGTGTCAGGATTTTATCCTGCCCTGGTGTTATCCGGGTTCAAGCCTATTGCCGTATTAAAAGGAAAATTTCAAAACTCGAGAGGCGGTATACTAACCAGAAAGGTTCTGGTTGTTTTCCAGTTTACGGTATCAGTCATTTTGATTGCCGGTACGGTCATCGTTTATCAGCAACTGAATTATATGCAGACCGCAGATATCGGAATAGCCGTGGATAAAGTGATTCATATTCAAAGACCGGACTCAAACGCTGAAACGGAGGCAGAGCATGAGGCATTCATAAGTCGTTTTGATGCCTTCAAGGATAAGCTGAGGAACCATTCTGCCATTCTGGCTGTGGGTGGTACTTCAAACCTTCCAGGCGGAGATGCCACAGACATTAACTCCACAACCACCAGAACCCGGATAATTGGCCTGACAGAAAGAGTAGATGGCACTACTTACATTCAGTACAACGATGATCATTTTCTCGATGCAGTGGGAATGGAACTTGTAGCCGGAAGGGATTTCGATAGAGCAATACGCTCTGATTCTGCCGCTGTAATGGTAAATGAGGCCTATTTAAGAAGGTTTAATTTGCCTGGCCCTGAAGTAGCTGTTGGAGAAACTCTGCAGTTTGGAGAAACCGAAGATAAGGGCAAGCGTAAAATCGTTGGCGTGGTAAAAGATTACAATCGCACCACTTTAAAAAAACAAATTGAACCTACCGTCTACATGCCCTGGATGAGTGCCAATGCGCTGGTTATCAAGTTCACTGATACCCAGGCCATTGATTTTGTAGAAGAAACCTGGGCGTCTTATTTTCCTGATGTTCCCTACGACTATAGTTTCCTTAGTGAGCGCTTTGCTAAATTGTATGAGCAAGAGGAGCGCTTTGGCAATACATTTCTCGTTTTTGCCGGGATGGCCGTTATAATTGCTCTTCTTGGTTTGTATGGACTGGCTTCATTTATTTCTATACAGCGTTCGAAGGAGGTGGGAGTAAGAAAGGTACTGGGGGCTTCGCAAGGCCAGATCATATACCTCTTTTATACGTACTTTTTTAAGCTAATTGGTGTGGCTGCCATTTTAGGTATTCCACTGATCTATTTTTTTATGAACAGTTGGTTAGATAATTACGCCTACCGCATTGATTTTCCATGGTTCATTTCATTAGGAGCATTGGTCATTGTAGGGTTATTGGCTTTTTTTACTGTGGCGCATCAAACATCAAAAGTAGCGAGGCTTAATGCCGCTCACATTTTACGGAGGGAATAAGAAGAGAGTACCCCAGCGCCATGTAAGTGCCCTGGGCGCTAATAGTACCATCTTAAGCGATTGACTTTTTATACATCGTAAAGAATAAGAAAGGTAAGAATCCAATGGCGAAAACCACAGCGCCCAGCATTAATAGAAATTCTGCTCCTTGCAGGTGCATTATCTTGAATAGACCGGATAATCCCGTGATCACTGCCGCTAACGTACCCAATATTAGTTTTAAACGCTCCGATAAAGCTTGAGAAATAGCCACCTTATATTTGTCAAAAGCCAACAGCGGTATAAAGAGAAGAAGCAGCATCAAGAAACCGACGGTGAATAATTCATAGCCTCCCGGAAAGTTTAGCAATTTAAATACAACACCCGCAGTAAGCGTGACTGAGCCGATTAGGCCGATGAAATACATTAACTTTTTCATGATTATTATTCGTTTTGAGTTTAATAAAAAAACAGTTGTTTGTTCAAGTTCAATCAAGCCATTAGGAGCGAGTTCTTCGCTGGCTTCAAGAAGTAGTTGTTCAAATGATTTCTTTTTGCCGAGGCGAGCTTCAATAACGCAACAGAGATGATCTATGATATCTTCCCTGAGAGAGTCAATTTTGAATCCATGATTTTCTACAAAGGCCCTAACCTCCTATTCCTGATCGGTAGTTAGTCTCATGACGTTTTTAACTCTAAAAACACAATATCATTTAGTGTGGCTATGAAGTCCTTTAACTCGGCGAGATACTCTACCTTTTTCTTTTTGCCTTCAGGAGTTAAAAAATAGTATTTACGGACCCGCTTTCCTACATACTCCTCTTCATAGCACAACAGGCCATCTTTATGCATCTTTTGCAGGGCTGGATAGAGTGAACCGTCCTTAAGAAGAATTTTGTCTTTCGATAGTTCCTTGACCCGTTGAAATATTTCATAACCGTACATCCGACCGTTTTCGGCCAAAAGATTTAAGATGATTGCCGACAAAGTTCCTTTCAGTAGCTCTTTTGAATACATAGAACAAATATACATAAATTAATAATACATCATAATTCTATGTATTTTTCTTATTACACTCTGAATCAAAATCTAACGCGCACGCTTACATTCGGAGTAAAGCCAAGGAGTTCGCGATCATTTCGGAAAACAGCGGCATTTTCGTTTTCATCTCGCTCTACGGTAAACGCCCGGCCATACAGGTTTTGTCTGTTTAGCACATTTACTACTGATATACCAAGTTCACCATTAAATTTAGCGGTTGTGCTTTTAGGGAACTTGTACCAAATTGAAAAATCAAGCCGTCGGTAAACAGGCAGCCTGTTGGCGTTGGTTTCACCGTACCTTATTTCATAGAATGGTTCGAATTCCTCTTCAGGTTCGTCCAAGTCCTCGTCGGGGTCGTCATCAGGATCTGGTGTGTTTACAAAGGTAAGCCCCTCGGCGTTGGTAAATGGAACCCCTGTCTTTATGGCAAAACCAAGTGAAAATTCATATCTATCTAATTTCCAGGTTTGTGAAATCTGTAATTGATGGCGCAGATTTAATGCTGAAACGAAGTCGTTTAACTCTAACTCAGGAAGCTCAACACTGGAATCCTGAAATGAATAACTCAACCAACTCCTGAAATTTTTCCACTTACGTCTTATGGTAACGTCGACGCCAAATATTCTTTCACTGCCGGGTGAAAGACCGTCGCCTTCTGTGAGGTCAGGTATAAAATTCCTGGCGATAATGCCCTCAATATCCTTACTGTAAAATTCGGTATCAACAAGCCAACCTTTTTTGTCATATAAAAACCCAAACACAAATTGCCGGTTAATAACGAGCGGCACGGTTTCGTTTCTATCTGCAAGGATCCAATGGCGCTCAATGGTGTTTGAAAATGAAAATTCTGATTCCAGAAGTGCACTTAAGTGCTGATGTGAAATGCCGTAAGTGGATTTGATCAGAATATCATTGGTCAACTCATAACTTAACCTTAGTTGAGGGTCTAGTGCAACTTCATTTAGTGTTTCATAGCTGCTGGCTCTTAGCCCCAGCCCCAGATGCCAGCCACTTTTCGTTTTTCCTTCATAATTGGTGAAAAGTGAGTTAATGAAACCTCGGGAGTTGATATTTTCGCTGAAGTCTTCTTCCAGAAAATTGGTTTCCTCAATGGTGAGGTCTGTACTCATATAATTCAGTTGATATCCAAAATCCAGGATATGGGTAGGAGCAATAGCTAATGTATTAAGCCATCTTACTTCGAGGTTACTGAGCTCGTTAAATCTTGTTTGCTGGTCATTGTCCGACTCATCCTCCTCGGTTCTCAGGTTAGTAAGTGAATATTCCATCTGGTAATCGGCGAGCGAGACGCTAAGATCGGTTTGAAATTTTTCACCCCACCGGTGGTTCCATCGGGTATTGAAACCGAGGTTTCGAACAAAGTGATCCTGTATGGACTGATTGTCATCATTGGAGGAGTTATAGTCTAATATGCTGGCGGAACGCAGAGCACTCACGGTTATCTTGTCGCTACCGGCCGGTTCATAGACCCACTTCATGTTGATGTCAGAAAATGTGAGCCTGCTGTTATATTCAAAATTACCTTCCGTTAAGTTTTGTTGAATGTCTTGAGTAAGTGTTCCGTCAAACAACTTATCACTTATCGAATTAAAGGTGGGGGTAGCCATTAGGTTGTTATAAGAAGTGCGACCTGCTAGCATCAAACTTGATTTATTATCGCTTAAAGGGAGATTTGCATAAAAATCACCATGCGTCATGTTTACTCCGGCATCAAACTCCGTATCTGACATGTTTTCACGAGAATCCGCCAGTATTAAGCCTGCACTGGCGGCACCATATTGCACCGGAATGTAATTCTTATAGATGTTGACTTCGCCAATTGAGGAAGGTATAAATGATGATATATTTCCAAAATAGTGTGCGGGCTGGTAAATTGGAATATTGTTCCAATAGATGAATGTATTATCTCTGGCGCTCCCTCTAATATTCAGTCCTCCGGCAGATTCATCATTGGAATTAATGCCGGCAAGTATTTGCGTCGATAAAAAGATATCACGCTCTGAAAGCCCAGGAAGTATTTCCATTTCCTGGGGTTTAATGGTTATTCTTGATGAACTGTTATCGGTGCTTATGCCATTGTTTAAATATTCCTTGATCAGCACTTCATTCAACTCCTGGCTGGAGGATTCCATGGGTACCTCTAAAGAGGTCCCTTCCTCATATTCTTCTACTTTAAACTCCACTGTGGAGTATCCTAAGAACGAAAACTCTAAAACAGTATTGATTGGCTCGTGTATAATGACATTGAAATAGCCATTTTCATCTGCCACTGCTCCCAGATAGGTGCCTTTTATTTTTAATGTTGCGAAAGGTAAGCTTTCTGCGGTAGCTGCATCGAACACTCTGGCTCTAATAAAAACGGACTCGGGCTTTTTTATAGAAATGAACTTTTCTTCTATACGTTCGAATGATAGCTGATGATCATGGAGTAGTTCTTTGAAAAATTCGTCAACAGGCGTGTTTTTGGCGTTAATCGTAACGGGCAAACCTTGTAATTCCTTTCTGGAGAAAGCAAAGTACAGGTCATACTCTTTTTCCAGGTCATTAAGCACCTGGCTTAATGGTTTGTCCTGTACGGAATAATTGATCAGCAGCCCTTGACCAAATGTCAGGTTGGACAATAGCACAAACAATCCTAATAGTCTACTCATGGATTCAGCCCGATGACTTTGAGTTTCTTTGTGTTAGAATCATACGAATAGTCGATGTTTAAATTGTCCAGCACCAGCTTAAATGCTGACTCAGGATTTTCATGAGGAAAAGCGCCGTTATAAATCAGTTCATCCAAAGAACCGTCATATTCGATAGTAATGCCGAATATGTGTCTTAGCTCTTCCAGGGCAACCGGAAGCTGGACATCATCAAGTTTTGTAATGCCGTTCATCCAGGAAGGGCCATCTTTCAGTTTCTTGGTATCTGACCTTACCAGGTCTCCTTTTTCAAAGCGTACGGCCATGCCTGGAGTAAGGTCGATACTTTCCCGGCTAACGGTGACATTCACCTTGCCAGTGAAGCAAAATACATCCAGGGTTTTGTGCCTGCTTTTAACATTGAAGCTGGTACCCAATACCGCTGTAGTCCCTGTTTCGGTAACAATGGAAAAAGTGCTTCCCGGAGTAACATCAAAAAATGCTTCTCCTTTTAATTCGATCTGTCTTTTTTTTGACCATTGCTTCTCGTTATAAGTAAGGTCTGAGTTGGCGTTAAGTTTAACCTGAGAACCGTCGGGTAGTGTTACTATTTCTTGCTCGCTTAATCCGGTAGAAATAGTGGTGCCTGTGTCCCTAAGCAAGTAAGCAATGGTTAAAGCCAGTAAGAACGTGGCGGCTGCAGCAATTTTAAAGACCGGCCGCATGAATATGGTTTTTGATTGTGGATGACCTGGGTTGGAAATTCTACCCTTTAGTTCATCAAGGGCTCCTTGGGCGTCGTAATCTGGAGCCTCGAGATTTTCAGCTGCCGCAACAATTTTAAGGAACTCGATACCATCCTCTGAAGTCTCAAAGGCCTCCTTATCTGCCTGACTTAACTCGTTATTGAGCCATTTGCTTAAGAAAGTATCGTCTTGCTCCCAGTCTTTCATTTGCTCATATTCACTTTTACATACCCTAACTTGCTATTCACCCTACCCCCTTACTTTAAATACGTTGACAAATTTGCCTCAACTTGACTAAAGCCTTATGCATCCTTTTTTCAACAGCTTTTACGCTTACCCCCTGCAACGCGGCTATTTCTCCATAAGTCATTTTGTCTATACGGTTTAAAAGGAACGTTTCACGCTGGCCGTCCGGTAGTTGCTCTATGGCCTGCGTTAAGTTCTTGGATAGCTCATCGTACTCTAACTTATATTGGGGATTTTCCTGTACCAGAGGATCAGGTTGACTTGCTGCATAACGATTACGTACTTTTTCTCTTTCAACAAATTTTAGAAATTGATTCTGAGCTACCTTGAAAACATAAGCCTTTGCTAATTCAGGTGTCACGCTCTTACAGTTTTGCCATAAAATAAAAAAAGCTTCCTGAACCACATCTTCTGCCTGTTTTAAGTTTCTAAACTTATAGAGCAGAAAATTTCTTAGGGATGTCGATAGCTCCAAGAAGATTTTCTCGTAGACCGCTTCCTTACAAACATCAGTCTCTGTTTTCAAATGCTGAAAATTTAAGTCCAATATAACAGATTTATGTTTAGCCGGTTTTTGATCGGGTAACTTCTGTAAAAAAATAATTTCCGGGGTAGGGTATAGACGCACAAGCAGGTTTATCAAGAAAATTAACCTTGATATGAATCAGTTTCCAAGAGCCCTTGCCATATGTCTGATCACCTTTCCCGCGATTTTGATAGCTGTAAGACTATCGCAAAACAAGGGTAGGGTCAGTTTTCGATCCGGTCATGGATATGATGTTACCTACGCTATGCAGTTAACCGGTAAGCCGGGTTATTCCATACGTACCTTTTTACCGGTTACAAACCAAAGGCAGAAAGTAACGCTTGAAGGAGAGCGTAATTTCAGTTCAATAAGCCTGGAGAATAATAATAAGCTTGTCAAATGGAAAGGAGTTTCCCAATTGAAAAAAGAACTGGGCCTTAGGGTTTTCTTTGAGGGAGAACAAATCTCTTATCATATAGACCCTTCCATAAATTACAAACCTAATTCCGATCTAAAACTGAAAAAATATTTAGGTGCCACCGCTTACATACAATCAGACCACCATAAAATTCGGGCTCTGGCCCTGAGCCTCAGCACACCATATACCAAGACGTTGGATATAATAAGGAGCTTTTACGATTATGTGTTGGCTATGCCTGCTGCATCAACAAGTGAGCTCACGGATGCATTGATGGCTTTGGAAAATTTTGAGGCTTCGTGCAATGGGAAGAGCCGGCTTTTCGTAGCGCTTTGCCGGAATATGAAAATACCCGCAAGAGTGAGTGGAGGGTTGATACTGGAAGATACTACCAAGAAGACCTCTCATTTGTGGGCTGAAGTTTATATTGGCGGACAGTGGGTGCCTTTTGATGCGCTAAACGGACATTTTGCCAGTTTGCCAGCTCATTATATGGAGCTGTATAAAGGCGATCATTTTCTTTTCAAGCGGACGGCAGGCATACCTTTTGAATATCAGTTTCGAATAGAAAAGAAACGTGTAAACCACTTTCCTCAATGGGCATTGTTAAACATTTGGGAAGTCATTGACAAAGGAGGGATTCCGGTGAGCATGATAATGGTGCTATTGTTACTCCCTTTAGGAACACTTCTTATGGGTATCTTTAAAAATATTGTAGGTATCCAGACTTTTGGAGTGTTCCTTCCTATTCTGATTGGCCTGGCTTTTATCAATTCAGGACTACTACCCGGGCTCATATTATTCACAGCTATTGTATTGGTTGTTCCGGTAATAAACTTTCCATTGGAAAAATGGGGGGTCCAGTACAATGCCAAGATATCACTCATACTAACTGCGGTGGTAATTATGTGCTTGCTATCCGTGAAGTTACTGCATGAAACCCGGTGGTATAACTCCAAGTCGGCCTTGTTCTTTCCAATTATCATGGTAAGTATCGTATGTGAGCGGTTTGCCAAAAAGATCAATGAGGAAGGGGTGGTGGAGGCGTTTAAGCTTTATGCGGGTACATTATTGGTTACACTGATCCTATACTTCATACTCTCTACCTCGACTATCCAAAACTTTATAATCACCTTTCCTGAGATTATTTTCACCTTGGCGGGCTTCAATCTCCTGTTGGGAAAGTGGATAGGATTAAGGCTAACAGAATATTATCGGTTTCAGAAAGTAATCAATTCCTAAAACAGAGTAGTAATGAATATCTTTCAAAGAATTACCCAAATACGGGAAAGGGTAATAGGGATGAATGAACGCAACATTAATCTCATTTACCCCTACAATGCCAAATCAAACTACAAGTATGCTGATGACAAGTACCTGGCAAAAATGCTGATGGAAAAGCATCAGTTAGCCTGCCCTAAAACATATGCAGTGGTAGACCAGATTGGCCAAATTGATATGGCCTGGCAGGCCGTTCAGGAGTGGAGAGAGCTGGTAATAAAACCGGCAAAAGGTGCAGGAGGAAAGGGTATAATGATCCTTAGGCAAGATAATGGGGCCTGGCTGGAAGCGGGTGCTCCGGTGAGTGAAGAACAGATCTTTACACACATAGCCAACATCATTTTTGGAGTCTACTCTTTTGGCGACTCGGATGTGGCTTTGGTGGAAGAATACATTCATCCGCACCCCTTCTTTCATAAGTTGTACCCTAAAGGAGTGCCTGACATAAGAATAATTCTTTTAAAGTCCATGCCGCTTTTAGGGATGTTACGCATGCCTACGGCTGCATCCCATGGCAAGGCCAACTTGCATCAAGGTGGGTTGGGGATAGGGGTGGAAATGGGTACAGGCTGTTTGAAGGAAGCCTATAATGGCAAGGCACATGTTGATCATCATCCGGATAGCAACAGGCGTATACCGGGTCTTAGCATTCCGTATTGGGAGGAGTTAATGGCTTTGGCCATAGCAGTATCTAAATGCTTTCCATTGAATTACATGGGGGTGGACCTGGTCATTGACAAAAGCAAAGGACCTATGGTAATGGAGGTCAATGTTCGACCCGGCCTGGGGATACAGCTTGCTAATAAGCAAGGATTAAAACAAGTAATTGACAAAATCATGAAGAAAGAAAAATGAAAAAGTTAAAGTCTAAAAAAGTCTATCTGCTTGTGCTTATGCTATTACTGGCGATATCATTTTTTGATCG
>JBCDHA010000073.1:0-10323 GCA_038750705.1 Bacteroidota bacterium | reverse complement strand
CGCTGTTTGTCCCTGTAGCATCTAACAAGTTCTCTAAATATACGCCTTGAGCAGGAACGCTCAACGTATTGTTCCACGGTAATGGCGCCTGGTTGTTTAAACTGAAATTGATATAAACACTTGAATTAGTTTGGGCAAAAGGTATGGATACTGCAAGCTCATCTACATAATTTGAATCGCCGCCAGAATTTACCGCCTTTACGCGATAATAATAGGCAACTCCTGAAGAAAGTCCTGTATCGGTATAGCTAGTTACATTTGGTCCTGTGCTATGCACTAGCGCGTAGCCACTCCCTGAAATAGTACTTCGTTCTATTTCAAACCCCGTTTCGTCAATAGAGTTGTCCGTCCAGATTAGCGTTGCGCTCGCAGGAGTTATAGCAGATACCTGTAAAAATGAAGGAGCATTAGGTAAATCAGTAGCTCCGGAATTATTAACACATAAAGTAAAAGTGCCTCGATGTGATTGATTTGCTCCATTGTCAACATTTATAAAGTACCATTCCCCAGAATTAAGTCCGGAGTAGGTAAGTTGAATATCCACTCCACTTCCAGAATCATCAACACTTGCCAGTTCAATAAAGGTACTATTGTGCAATGCAGTTCTGGGATATAAAATGTTACCCTCGTCACCACTCGTTTTTAAGTCAATGGTGACATCCGGACCTACGGCTTGAAATTTAAACCAAACGTTAGCATTTGGGCCATTATCCCATGCCGATGGCCTGGTGCCATCACCCGTACCTATTCGCGTAGTAAATTCTTCCAAAACCGAACAGTATCCACTTACATCGTCTAATACAACAGCCTGAGAAGGATAGTCATAAGTAGTTTTATCATCGATACATAAAGTAAATGTTCCTCTATGACCCTGATTGGCTCCATTATCTACATTGATCAGATACCACTCGCCAATTGTAAGACCTCCATAGCTCAGACCAATGTCTTCTTTTAACCCGTCATTGCTTACACTCACCAATTCTGACTCATCTAATGAATGAAGTGATAAGCTTGGATATAAAAGGTTCCCTTCTTCCCCATCCGTATTGAGATTTAATGCCACTTCAGTGGTGGTTGCCTGAAACTTAAACCAAACATTGGCATTGGGACCATTGCTCCATTTGGTAGGTTTGGTGCCGTCTGCGGTACCGATTCTAGTTGTGTATGCCTCTAAAGAAGAACAGTTTGAATCGGTATGGACGATTTCAAATGCACCAGAGGGATAATCTTGACTGGCAGCATCATCAACGCACAGAATAAAGTTCCCTTCATGACCCGCATTGACTCCATTATCAACGTTAATGTAGTACCACTGTCCAATCGTAAGAGAATTTGCACTCATACCAATAATCTCATTAACACCATCATCTCCCACGCTTACTATTTCATTTAGCAAGTCATCATGTAAAGCCAAGCGAGGGTATTTTAAACCATCAGGAGTAATAAGAATTGATACTTCAGGGGTTGTTGCCTGAAACTTAAACCAAACATTGGAATTAGGTCCATTAGACCATTTATCTGGCTTTGTACCATCCGATGTCGCACCTGTTGTGCTAAACTCACCCGAAGAAGAGCAGTAACTGTTTATTGAAAGTCCAGTGGCGTTTGCAAAATCATCGTTGATTGGCTGTGCAAAGCTGTTAAAACTAGACAACAGCATTATAATTGGTACGTAAAGTGCCGCAAAAGCAGGCAAGTTTTTTAATAAATCAGCCAAAGTCAACTACAGCAATATTTACAACGAAAATCTCGTCAAACTTAAGCCATAAAATCACAATAGAACTACTTAAAATGGCCAACAAAATCACATTGCACTTTATTAATTATACATATAATTATATTTTAAAAAAGCCGTTTTTAAACGGTAAACTTGATTGAAATAGTTAATATTTTAAAAAAATATTACATCTATTTGTGTAAGATATAAAATTAGCTAAAACATTTTCAGCCATAGTTTGTTTGCGCGCTTCTGACTAGCGACTAGTACTTTCTATTTAAAATCTCGCCTAGTATTATAGCCTTTCTAGGACCGTCTTCTTCTCTCAAAAAAGTTAGGAATTCACTTTCCTCCTTTTCTTTTTCGAAATCGTCATACCCCCTGAAGTGGGTGAATTTCCCGGTGTGTCGATCATCCGTTTTTTTGGATTTCTCAGTTTTTGATTGATAGGCTTCGGCTTTCCTCAGTGATTCCTGGTAGCGCTGCTGTATTTCGTCGTCATCGTATTCAACCGTTACCGGTTTTTTTTCGATTGTTTGTGGTTTAAAAGTTTCTTCCGGCTCGGGCTCTGGCGAACCCTCTCCTGTAAATTCTTTGAGCAGTTCTTCAAAAGTAACCGTTGGCTTATTAGCATCTGATTCGGACTCTGCTGGCGCTTGTGTTTTGCGATTCTTCTTTTTTGCCTTTAAAAACCGACTAAATATGCCGAAAGCAACAATTAGAATATAAACCAGCAGTTGAATGTCATCCATAGGAAACAAAAATATGATTTAATGAGGCAATTAACAATGGCTTGGAGCGATGGGCAGAGGGCGAAGGGCTTAGGGCTTAGAGCGTAGGGCGTAGTGTTTAGGGTGAGGCTAGTGACTGGTAGCTGGTTACTAGTGGCTTGAAGCTTGAAGTGTAGAGCTTAGGGCATGGGGCTGGGTTACTTGGCAATGGTGGCTCGTAGCTTGCAGCTGGTGTGGTGGCTTAGACATGTAAAGGAGCTTGAGACGAAAGACTGTCGGTTATCTGTTGCATAATGACCTTTAAAAATAATAAATTTGAGCCCTTTTCATTTATTCAAACAAGGGTTCGATTCTATGCAGCTAGCTAAGCTTGAAATCAAAGGGTTTAAGAGTTTTGGAGATAAAGTTACCATTAACTTTGATGAAGGGATTACAGGTATTGTTGGCCCTAATGGCTGCGGCAAATCAAATATCGTTGATTCCATTCGGTGGGTTTTGGGAGAGCAGAGTAGTAAGACTCTCCGCTCCGAGAAAATGGAAAATGTCATTTTCAATGGTACCAAGAAAAGAAAACCCACACAGCTGGCAGAGGTGTCACTAACATTTAATAACACCAAAAACCTATTACCAACAGAGTATTCGCAAGTGACCATTACCCGGCGCTACTATCGTAGCGGTGATAGTGAATACCTACTAAACGGTGTAACATGCCGACTTAAGGATATTACGAACCTGTTTCTTGACACCGGAATTGCTTCAAACAGCTATGCCATTATAGAATTAAAAATGGTGGATGACCTGCTAAATGATAAGGACAATTCAAGAAGAGGGCTTTTTGAAGAGGCTGCGGGTATCTCAAAATTCAAGAAACGAAAAAAGGAAACTCTCAAAAAGCTCTCAGATACCGATGCCGATCTTGACCGGGTGGAAGACTTACTTTTCGAGATTGAAAAAAACATGAAGTCGCTGGAGCGGCAAGCAAAACAAACCGAAAAATATTACAAACTAAAAGAAGAATATAAATCGTCAAGTGTTGATCTGGCACGATTAACTGTAGGGAATTACACTGCCAGCTATCAAAATCTGACAAAGCAAATTGAGATAGAAAACGACAAGAAAATAAGCCTAAACAAGCAAGTACAAGAAAAGGAAGCTGAATTAGAAAAGGCCAAGGCCGATTTAATAGTAAAAGAGAAGACGCTGGCCAGTCGTCAAAAAGCGCTTAATGAACATGTAGCTAAAATCCGGCAATACGAGAGTGAGAAAAAAGTAAAAAATGAGCGGCTGAGGTTTTTGAATGACAAATCAGAAAATCTTAAAGATCAAATAGATCAGGACAAAAAGAGCAATGAAAGGGCTGCTTTCAGTATTGAAAGTTTAAAACAGGAAATGTCTTCGGCCGACAAGCAACTTCTGGAATTAACGGCAAAACTGGAACAGCTTAAGGAGGAGTACGAAAGTCAAAAGATTAAAACAGGCCAACTGCAGGAAGAAACTGATACATTAAGAAAGATCCAAAAGAACAGGCAGGAAGAAGCCTACCAGCTTAAAAAGGAAGTAGAGCTCCATGAACTTCAACTCTCATCTCTTAAGCAGGAATTAGAACGAACGGCTACAGACAGCAGCGAGCGAAACGCCAGCCTGTTGGAATTTGAGAAAAAGGTAAATGCACTTTCTCAGGAGCTTTCGGTTAAAACAACGGCATTGGACAAGCTCAAGGTAGCTGAAAATGATCACACCAGCCGGATGGAATCCATCACCAAAACCATAGAGGTGATACGCGATGAGGCCACACAGCTGAATAGAAAACTGGATGCCCGGCAAAACGAATATAACCTCACAAAATCCCTTGTTGAAAGTCTTGAAGGTTTCCCAGAGGCCATTAAATTCTTAAAGAAGAAAACGGACTGGAAAAAGAATGCCCCTCTCCTATCAGATATTTTGACCTGTGATGAAGAGTATAGGGTAACTATAGAAAACTATCTTGAGCCCTTCCTTAACTATTACATTGTTGACACGGAAGCGGACGCTTATGAGGCCGTTAACATTTTAAGCGAAGCCGCAAGAGGCAAGGCCAACTTTTTTATTTTGGATAGCTTCGAAGGTTTTACGCCATCAGATACTTCTATATATGACAGCGCTTTTCCTGCCACTGAAATAATGGAGTATGATGCTAAGTACAAAAAGTTGATGGCGCATATTCTGGATCGGGTGTACATGTTTGAAGGCGACTATCATGATATTCCCGGGGGAGACAATATATTCATAACCAAGAACGGTAAAGTAACCAAACGTAGATTCAGTATTTCCGGTGGTTCCGTAGGCCTTTTTGAAGGTAAAAAAATCGGTAGGGCAAAAAATCTGGAGAAGCTGGAAAAGGAGATAAAGACGCTTACTAAAAAGAAAACAGAAGTAGAACAAAGCCTGTCTGAAAATCAGAAACAATTGGATAAGCTAAGAGTCAATGAATACAAGGACGCCATCTCCAAACAACAAGAAGAAATCAATCAGCTGAATCAGGAATATGTATCCATAAAAACGAAACAAGAGCAGTTCAATGAAATGCTTTCAGCCGCCGATGTCCGTAAAGAGGACATTTTGGCCAAAATAGACGAGCTCACAAGCCTAATATCACAAAATAAACCCCGGGCTGAAGAAGTAGAAAAGGAACTGCAGGAATTTGAAGCTAAACTGGCACACCTGGAGGCTGACCTCAGCGAGCAATCGAGTTTTCTTAGCGAACGTTCTGCCGCTTATAACCAGCAAAATATCTTTTTTCATCAGCAGGAAAACCGGGTTAACAGCATAGGCCAGGAGATTGACTATAAAGAAGAGGCTTTTAAACACAGCTCAGATCGCATTGAAAAAAACAAAAATGAGCTGAATGAGAATGAGCGTGAAATCAAACTTTTGCTGGAAAAGAGCGAAATCAATGACGATGAACTCATCGCTATGTACGATGAAAAAGAGGGAATTGAAACAGGTGTAAACGAATCGGAGAAGGACTATTACTCCGCTCGCGGGCAAATTGATGAAATTGACAAAAGCGAACGGGAAATTCAGCGGTCGCGGGAATCTGTAGATACCCTGCTAATGGAACTTCAGAACAAACTGAATGAAACTAAGCTTGAATTAAGTGCTGTAAAGGAGCGGCTCTCCGTAGAGTTTGATGTGAATCTGGATGACTTAATGGCAGATGAAGTTTCGACAGAAGCAAACGAGGAAGAGTTACGTGGTCAGGTTGAAAAGCTAAAGGAGAGACTCGAACGCATGGGCCCTATCAACCCCATGGCCATGGAGGCCTATAACGAAATTAAGGAGCGCAATGATTTTATTACTACGCAGCGTGATGACCTGTTAAAGGCAAAAGAGTCATTACTAACCACTATCGATGAAATAGATAGCGTTGCCAAGGAGACGTTTCTTGAAGCCTATGATAAGATCAAAACCAACTTTGTTGATGTCTTCAGAAGCCTGTTTACGGAAGAGGACGACTGCGACCTACGTTTAAGTGATCCTGAGAACCCCCTGGAGTCAAGCATAGAAATTATTGCTAAGCCAAAGGGAAAAAGGCCACTGACCATAAATCAGCTCTCAGGTGGAGAAAAAACATTGACAGCTACATCGCTACTGTTTGCCATCTATCTTTTAAAACCTGCACCTTTCTGTATTTTTGATGAGGTAGACGCACCATTGGATGATGCGAATATTGATAAGTTCAATAACATCATAAAGACGTTCAGTCAAGACAGTCAGTTCATTATCGTTACGCATAATAAGCGTACCATGTCCAGTACAGACATCATTTACGGAATAACTATGATTGAGCAGGGAGTTTCCCGAGTAGTGCCGGTTGATTTACGTGAGCTACAAGAATAATTTTCTCACCCAGATTCTCAAAAATAGTATGACAACCTGGTGAAGGGCAACTATCTTCAATACCAGAGCTAGGTAACTCTTGACACGTTATCACAGATAACTGCCGCGGCCACCCCCACATTCAAAGACTCTGCTTTTCCTTGTCGGGGGATACTTATTTTCCTGGAAATATAAGGTTCAAGTTCCGCTGAAATGCCATTAGACTCATTGCCCAAAACAATAATGCCATCCTTTTCAAACTGCGCTCTGTGAATATTCTCTCCTTTCATATAGGCTCCATAAATGGCGAGCTGGATAGACTTTAAGTATTCCGGTAAGTAAGTATAGAATAATTCTACCCGAGTAAAGGAGCCCTTAGAAGCTGAGACTACCTTCGGGTTATAACAATCGGCGGTCTCTTTAGAGGCAATAATTTTCTTAATTCCGTACCAATCTGCCACTCTAATAATCGTTCCTAAATTACCAGGATCATTAATGCCATCAAGCGCCAGGGCATATTCTGATTTAACTGAAACAGGCGTATTTGGCTTCATTTCTACAATTGCCAAGGCACTGTTGTTCGATTTAAAATTGCCCAGCGATGAGAGTTCGCGATATGTAGCATTAACGATGTCAACCGATTCAAGCCGTTTTTGATGCTTATCTTGAAACTCTGGGGTAGCTACTATTTGTTGCACTTTATAGGACGATTGTAACACTTCGAGGACACTTTTTTCACCCTCAACTACAAAGCGTTGCTCAATCTGCCTGTATTTTTTTAATTGTAGTGATTTAATGAACTTCGTGACTGTTCTTGATACCATAATTTTTTGACGATAGTGAGATTAATTCTCCGTTCTCCTCTCATTCTTTTGCTATCACTCCTTTTAAGTAGCTGCCTGGGCACTAAATACCTGAAAGAAGATCAAAAACTTCTGTATAAACAAAAAATTAATGCTCCCAAACCGATAGACACAGAAGAGCTATCGGAATTTTATCAACAACAACCCAACAGAAGGTTCCCTTTAATACCTTTTTCTCCTTATGTGTGGTTTTATTACCATGGTGTAAAGCGGTATTCTACTGAAAAGTATAACGGAAAAAAAGATAATATACGAGAACACTACCGCAAGAAAATCAGTGTACTGGACTCGTCAAAAGCTAAGAAAATAAGGCGCTTGACAAGAAAGCGCGACAAAAAAATAGCTCGTCAGGATAAAAACATAGAAGAGGGTAACGTATGGATGCGCTGGGGCGAACCGGTTACTGTCTATAATTCGGCCTCCACAGCTGAAAATATTGAGAAGTTTAACCTTTATTTATCCAGCAAAGGCTATTTCAAAGCCCGGGTAGATACTACTATAAAACGTCTGAAAAAAAGGGTGATAACAAGTTACCAGATAACTCCAAACCGCCCGTATATCATAGACACACTATTTACTCAAACGCAGGATTCGACGATACTTGGGTTATTGGAAGCAAATGCGGAGGCCAGTTTTCTTAAAAAAGGTAATAACTACGATCAAAGTATTATCACAAAGGAGAGAAATCGGATTGATGAACTTCTGAAGGACAACGGTTATTTCGATTTTAGCAAGCAATACATAACATTTGATGTAGATACTGCTTTCAACGGTTCATCCAATGTAGGGATACAAACACGCATTAGCGATCCTATATCTCGTGGATATCACAAAATATTTCGTATTGATTCGATCAACTTTGTAACCGATGCGAACCTGAAGGTACTTCCCGATTCGCTGCGGTTAAGTGAGGAATTCGACGGAGTCAATTATCGTTACTTCCAACAGTTGTATAATAAAAAAGTGCTCGGAAGACGTGTCTTCATTGAAAAGGACAGTCTTTACAGTAAGTCAAACACTTTCGCCACTCAACGGCAGCTGGCTAACCTTGATATGTTTCGGTTCATAAACATCAATTATGATTCTACCGGGGGTTCATTGGTAGCCAACATTTATACGAGTCCACTGAGTCGTTACCAGTGGTCTAACGAGATTGGCATAAACGTAACACAGGGTTTTCCAGGCCCATTCTATAATCTATCCTTCAAGAAAAGAAATATATTTAAGGGAATGGAAACCTTGGACCTTAGCGGCAGAATAGGAATAGAGGGCGTAGCTCCTGCTACTGAAATTGATGATATTTACACAAGTATTGAGGCCGGAGCAAATGCCACACTTACCTTACCGCAGTTCGTGCTTCCAATAAGCGCTGAAGCCAAGGAACGGTTAGGTAAAATAAATCCGAAAACAAGGCTCATAGCCGGTTTTGCCTATACGCAAAGACCTGAATACACACGTGAAAACTTTAATTTCTCCAATACCTATTCATGGCAGAACAAGAAAGGAACCCTTTATCAGGTGGCTCTAACCGACGTTAGTATTATTAACTCCGATATTACTGATAGTGACTTTCAAGATCGCCTGGATGAACTCGAAAGTCAAGGAAACCGGTTAATAAACTCTTTTGAGCCGTCCTTTGTAAGTAGTACCTATTTAAATGTAGCATGGAATAAAAATTCATATGGTCTTAGTCAAAGCAACTCTTCTTTCTTCAGCATATTTCTTGAAAGTGGTGGTACAATACTAAATTTTGTGGATCCGAAAATTATTGAAAACGAAGGTTTGGAAGCATATCAGTTTCTCAAATTCAATTTCGACTACCGCAAAACCAGACCACTTAATCCTAATACTACTTTGGCCTACCGAATAAATGCGGGTATAGCCAAGCCTTACAGCAGTAATGGAGTCTTACCGTATGAAAAGTACTTCTTTGCCGGGGGTAGCAACGGCATTAGGGCCTGGAGGCCGCGGCGCCTCGGTCCGGGGTCGTACACACCACTGGACTCCACAGAAACGGGGGTATTGGTAAATTATGATTTTGAGCAGCAGGGTGAAATTCTTATTGAGGGTAGTGTGGAGTTGAGAAAGAATTTAGTCGGCTTCATAGACTACGCTCTTTTCTTTGATTTTGGTAATATTTGGACCATTGAAAATGACAATTCCAGACCGGGATCACAATTTGAAGTAGATAGATTTTTTAGGGAAATAGCCTTGAGCGGCGGGTTGGGTTTGCGCTTTGATTTTTCTTTCCTGGTATTAAGGCTCGATGCGGGGGTTAAGCTATATGATCCGGCCAGACCAACAGAAAGACGATTTATACTGTCTAAGGATTTTTATGAGGCGCCATTTACAGCCGAGGCTTCAGAACCCGTAGTTTTTAATATCGGAATTGGGTATCCGTTCTAACGCCTAAATATCCCCCAACTGGGGTCGCATAACCAACTCTTCAATTACAGTGCGATCAGACATAGTATAAGCTCCCCATACCGCCAGCGCCACATCTTCACTTTTCATGAACCGCTCTTCCGGCAGCTCGGCTTCTGCCCAGCTTGCCGTTAGCGTAGCGCCCGGAAGAATAGCCGTAACCCTGACATTAAAGGGTTTCATTTCTTCACGCAGCACCTTTGACATACCCAACATGGCAAATTTTGATATACAATACGATCCACCATTTACATAAGGTATAACAGATGCTGTAGAGCATATATTAAAAATATGACCTTTCCTTTTCATTTTCATATCGTTAATAAAAGCTCTCGTTGTTCGGTAGGCACTATACAAATTAGTTTCAATCATACTTTCAAGCACTCCTTCATCTTCTTCATGTATGGCACCTGGAATGAAAAAACCAGCATTATTAACTAGTATGTCTATGTCAGCAAAGTTTTCTTTCACTTTGGTAAGGAATCTTGAAAGCTCTTCTTTTTTGGATACGTCAGCCACGGAAGTAATTACCCGTACCGAATACTGTTTTGATATATCACGTTCAAGTTTTTGGAGGTCTTGTTCGTTTCTGGCACATGTGGCTATATTGAAACCTTCAGAGGCGCATTTATCTATAATGGCCCTGCCTATACCCTTTGTGCCCCCGGTGACGACGATATTTTTCTTCATATCAAAAACGATTTAGGGCGAAAATTATAACTAATTGATT
>JBCDHA010000072.1:0-10326 GCA_038750705.1 Bacteroidota bacterium | reverse complement strand
CCGCTTAAAATCACGATATCCAGCATGTATAATTTAAAAGTAAAATACAATGGTGAAGGTGTTGGCCTGCAGGAAAGCCCGGTTGAAGGTGTAGGCGACATAACAATTTGGCCCTCAAATGAGGGTTGGAATTACCTTGACATTTTCGAAGGTACTTTTAGCGAGAGGTACTGGTTTTATGTGTTCTCTCGGGAGCAATGGAGCTCTGTTAGGAGTTTCAAAAGACGAACTTATAATAGGGAAGCAATGAATGAATCCGGGCAATCAGAAAAAGAATTGGTAATAAAGACTACAGAAATTAACAGAGTGTGGTTTTATTTAACCATTCTGTTTTGTTTCGGTTATTTGTGGGTGGAACCAAAACTGTAGCAATGAGTAACTCCAAGCGCATTTTTTTATTTCTGGCACTGGTTTTTCTACTTTTGATGGTATATGTGAGTTACGATATTTCCAGCAGAACAACCTTTCCGGGCTCCAAACCCCAGCTGAAGGAGAGAATATTTACTGACGTTCAGGATACGATAAAATTGGACTCAACTCGTAAAGATTGACTTCTGCCCTGATGATGTAGATTTTATTTGTGTTAAACTGTTTACACATTTAAAAAAAAATTGTACCTTAGTACTAATTAAAGCCAACTATAAACAATGAATTATCCCCCAGAAAAAATTATTTCTGGGGGATTTTTTATTTAGATCGGTTTGAATTCCCATAAAGGTGTTTTATAAAGAAAAAATTAAATTTGACCAATAACGCTCTGGCTGACCGCTTACTATTTAACCTGAGATATGTTCATTCAACCTGTTTTATTCCAATTGAACGATTGAAATTGTGGTAGTTAAACCTAAGGCCCTAATTTAGAATCATAAAGCCAACTATAGACAACGAATTATCCCTCATGACAAGGTCGTGAGGGATTTTTTGTTTAACCACATTAAGCGTCACAATCATAATAATTGAACTGTTTTTGGATCTGTATCGAATATGAATCGTTTTCATGCATGTTATCTTTTTGTAATTGCCAATTTGATTTTTTCATGCTCCTCTGATCCCGACCCTGATATTGATTGCTCAAATCTTAACCTTTCACTCAGCCGGATTCAAGTAGTTGACCCCAGTTCGTGTCTATCTCTTGACGGTTCTGTTCAGGTAGTGGCAATGGGGTTTACCGGGCCATTGGAATACAGAGCCAATAATGGCGCTCCTAATGAAACAGGGTTATTCACTAATCTTGGAAGTGGCGAATACAATATATCAGTAAGTGACGCGAATAACTGCTCTCTTTCCGTTCTGGTTACATTGGATTCTCCTGATTCCACTGTTTCTATTTTAAGCGTCAATTCCTTTTTTTCAGGATGTGAGAGCAATACCGGATCAATCGAAGTTGTGGCCGCAGGAGGATCAAACTTAAGCTATAGTCTCGATGGCATTGTTTTTCAAGAAGCCGGTGTATGTTTGAAAATATTTCAGCGGGTACGTATAACGTTACCGTAAGGGACGATGTCTATCAGGACGTACAAGAGCACATTGTGCTGAGTGGCGTTTCATTCTCCAATGAAATTGAGACAATAATTAGTTCAAACTGTGCCATATCTGGTTGCCATGTGGCCGGTACAGGGCGGGTTGATTTTTCTGTTTTTTCTAATATTCAGAGCGAAGCGGAAAATATAAAAAGCAGGACTCAAAATGGAAGTATGCCCCCGGGAGGGCGATCTATCTCGCAGGAACAAATAGCTTTAATCAGCTGCTGGGTTGATGATGGAGCCTTAAACAACTAATACGGATTAACTGAAAAGACCATGAATTTCTGCATCTATCCGTTGTATGATAGAAGATAGGTCCTCGGTATTAGCAACAAAATCGATATTATTTACTTCAATAACCAGTAACTTACCGAGATCATAACTGTCGATCCAGTCGGAATAATGTTGATTTAGATTTTTGAGGTAGTCAAGCCGAATGGCGTTTTCATAGTCGCGGCCTCTTTTCTCAATTTGACTAACTAATTTGGGTATATCAGCCTTGAGATAAATCAGTAAATCCGGAGGTTCTACATGTTGAATCATGGATTCAAAGAGGGTTAAATAACTTGAATAGTCACGGTCGTTGATAAATCCTGATTTATACAGGTTTGCCGCAAATATGTAGGCATCTTCATAGATGGTTCTGTCCTGTACCGTTGATATTTTACTCTCTCTAATGTTTTTGACCTGATTAAAACGACTATTTAAAAAGTATATCTGTAAGTGGAAAGACCAGCGCTTCATGTCTTCGTAGAAGTCTGCGAGATAAGGATTATCATCTACAGCTTCTAACTCCGCTTGCCAACCATAGTGTTTGGCAATCAGTTTTGCCAAAGTGGTTTTACCAGATCCAATGTTACCGCAAATAGCCAAGTGCATAGGGCTGCAAAAATAGCATTCGGCCTGAATCTCTCGTTCTTATTCAGAAATAAAAAAGGTCGGAAACTACCCCGACCTTCAACCTAATGAACTTTATGAAGAATGTTACTTGGTGGCAAGTATAGGATAGTCTATTGAATAGATATTTATTGCACCAATTACGAATGTATTATTATTCTCTCGTTAAAATTAATAATTTAGTAATAGCTGAAAAGCTGGCAAATCCGAATCATTTAGGACCAAATTTCCGGACTCGAACCAAAATTTCAACTATGAAAAATTCAGGTATTATTTCCATCTGTCTTATTGTCGCAGCCTGTGCATCTTCAAAAAAGAACGATCCCACATTAGAAGTTTTGCAGGTACCAATACCAAATGAAGTAACTCCGGCTATGGCCAATTTACAACTTAGTGAATACCTCAAGCGCATACCGGGCATTCAAGTATCAGGTGCAGTCTCAGATCCACAGATAAGTATAAGGGGCATTAATACATTTGGTGCAGGAAACGAACCCTTGTATGTGCTGGACGGAGTTGTGATAGGTAGTAGCTACAATCAGGTAACCTCTTTAGTTGAAGTGACTGATATAGAAAAAGTGAGAGTACTAAAATCCGGGGGTGAAACTGCTTCTTATGGGGCAAGAGGAACGAATGGCGTAATCTTAATTAAGACAAAAAAAGACTAAAACGTACCTTTTACGGCTACTATTAGGTTTCTCCCGGGAGCGCTAATACCACTGGAATAGGGTCTGTAATGCTGATCAAGAACATTCTCAAGTGCGGCCGATACTACTATATTTTTAGTCAGTTCATATTTAGCCCGCAGGTTAAGTGTTATCCACCCCGGAGATCCATCCTCAGACCTGTCAGTGACGTGATCGGCATATAAGTAGGGCTTACTATCAATTTCAGCAGCGGGTATATCTGCGCGCAGCCTTCTGCCGTTAAAATCGGAAAATAACTCTAGTCTCGTTTTTTTCTGAAGATAGATCAGTGATAATCTTCCAAAAACCGGAGTGGTGTGGCGAAGAGGTTCGTTTGACCTACTTTCTTCTCCGGCAGTTTCCGTTATGTTAATTTTAGCGTTGAATTTAGGCGAGATCCTGCCATTAACCTCTAAACTACCGCCCCAAATATAGGCTTGACCAGCGTTTACCTGTGCAAATACTTTTCTGTTATTGCCATCCACCAGGATTGAATCCTGCCCGTTAACGGTAAAATCTCCTCTTAATATGGCGTCGTTAAGAAAGGTGAAAAATCCGGTCAACCGCCAATTAATATGATCTGAAGCCCCTGACCAACTTAATTCCGTATTGTAACTGAACTCCGGTCTTAAGTTTTCATTCGGCACCACAATATTGTTGCTATTCAGTTCAAATACTTTGCCTACATCATCCACATTTGGCGCCCTGAAACCCGTAGATAGCATCCAGCTAAGCTTTTGATTTTTTATTCCCCTATATACAATGCCCAGGCTTCCGTTTAAGGCGGTGTTGGTCAGGTCGATTTCATCAGAATTGGTAAAAGAGGCATCAGGATCAGTGGTTTTAGCCTCCAGCCCTACGGTGGTAAATCGAAAACCCCCACTCAACACAAATTTCGGTAATCTATGTAAGTAGCTGGCATAAAACGATCCGGAGTAGTAATTGCTACCGCCATCGGGGTAGCGACTGGAAGCGTTCGTAACTTCCCGGGTAAAAATGTTTTGTCTATGTCCTTTAGAATCCACGTCATTGTGAAGCAGTTCCATGCCATAAAACAAAGAGTGATCACCTTGCAAACCTTTATCAAAGTCTATATTAACAGAATAAACATCTACTTTTTCAGTTCTGGTGCGGAGCCAGTCGTCCTCAAATGCGCGGTCGTTTCTACTTTCTTCATAGTCTTGATAGGCAGTAACCAGTCTTACTCGATCAAAAAAGTTATGAGTTGACTGCAGCTCGATTTTCAGGGAATGCATCGTCCATTTTTGTGGCCCGTAAAACCATTCGGCATTAGCGAGACCCAATCCGTCCTCAGAAGGTTCAATCAAACGATCATAGCGTGGAATATCGGTGGTGTTGCTATGGTATAGTCCATAGCTCAACACTAAATTTTGATTGAGTTTAAATCCAATTTTTTGAACTAAACTCCATGAGTCAAACCCACTCTCTATCTGTCTGTTGGGGTTAGTATTATCCATTAGAATATCATTACCATTCGCATCCCTGCCGGCATAGAAAAGCCTTTTCCCAAAGTCAGGGTAGTCATCTTTTCGGTTCGCTCCGGTTCTAAGATCATCAAACTTACTGTAGGTAAATGATGAAACGCTGGATAACCTTTTTGAACCTGCGGCTACATCAAGGTGGGCGGTATGTTCCTTATTGGCAGTGGAGTACCTTAATAAACCACTGCCTGAAACCGATTGGTTATAACTCAAACTCTTGGTATGAAAATCCATCACTCCCCCGAGCGCATCGCTGCCATAAATAACAGAGCCTGGCCCCATAATTACTTCCGTACCTTCTATTATGTTCGGGTCTATACTAATGACATTTTGAAGATTACCGCTGCGATATATGGCATTGTTCATACGAACACCGTCCACAACGATCAACGTTGAATTAGCCGAAAAACCTCTTAGTTTGGGGCTGCCACCTCCAAGTTGGCTTTTTTGAACAAATATTTCACCTGACTGGGCTAGTAGATCGGCAGCGGTCTGAGGGTTGTTATTTTCGACTGTTTCGGAATTAATTGCTAAAATCTCATTGGGAATTTCGGCGGCATCCTGTTCCCATTTATTCGCAGAAATGACAACACTTTTCATTTCAAAAACCCGATACTCCAATGTAACCAGGTTATTTTTTATTTCAGACTTTATGATGTACAACTCTTGAAAGGAGGGATGCTGAAATAACAATAGCATGGATGATCGGAATCCACTGAGATCTACCTTACCCATGCTATCGGATACGGACGATACTGTCTTTAACTCGTCAAATACAGCGACGTCCCCAATTGGCCTAAGATCTCTATCGATAATGGTGATGACTTGGGCAATGGTTAAGCTATTAATGAAAGTTAAAAAGAGGCTTATGATCCAGATTTTCATGTGCTGGCGAAAATAGCAGAAAAGATATGGCAAGCCAACTTTATTGATTCTGATGGACTTCTCTATTTTTAGGCGGGGATTTCTTGTGGTATTAACGGGCAAAGAGCTTATTTACACTTTATGCCTGTAATTAACTCACTCTACAGTCCACCATTTTACTTAAGAAATGGACATGTTTCAACGGTTGTTCCGAGTATTTGGCGGCAGGTAGAAAATGTTAACTATGAAAGAGAGCGTATAGAAACGCCTGATGATGATTTTCTGGACTTAGACTGGTGCTATGCCAGCTCCAGGAATTTAGTTGTTATTACTCATGGACTAGAAGGGAGTTCCAAGCGTCCTTACGTACTTGGTATGGCCAAGCACTTTCATTCTCAAAACTGGAACGTTTTAGCTTGGAATTGTAGAAGCTGTAGTGGTGAAATAAATCGTAAAGGGCGCTTTTACCATCACGGAGAAACCGGAGACTTGCACCTTGTGGTTAAGCATGCAATTGAAAAGAACATCTATGAAAACATCGTATTTATAGGGTTTAGCATGGGTGGGAGTATAACCATTAAGTTTCTTAGCGAGCTCCCTAATGAACTGCAATCCCGTGTAAAATGTGGGGTAACTGCCTCCGTTCCGGTAGACCTTGCTGAAAGCGTAGCGGAGTTCCGCAAAACGTCAATGGCCTTTTACCGGAATAAATTTTTACAACGTTTGGAAAAAAAGATTAAGCTCAAAGCCCAACGCTATCCGGATCAAATTGATTATAAGGACTTCAGCAAGATCAAATATTTTCCCGACTTTGATAATGCTTACACCGCGCCATTGCATGGTTTTAAGGATGCTTATGACTTTTATGAAAAAGCAAGCGCTAAAAATTATCTTCAGCGGGTACAAGTACCCCTGCTTTTGGTGAATGCCTTGAACGATCCCTTTTTAACAGAAAACTGTTATCCTTATGGCCTCGCTGAAAGTAGCAAATTTGTGCATTTGGAAACTCCGAAATATGGCGGCCATGTTGGCTTTATCGAGTATGGTAAGCAAACTACCTATTTGGAAAGCAGGGCCTATGATTTTGTGTCACACTTACTTTAAATTTGCCTAATTCAACGATGATTTTACATTAGGTGAAGAAAGCTGTACCACTGTTTTTGCTGTTTCTTTTGGTTTCTGTCGTCGCTGTTGGACAGAAAAAGGATATCGATAGTTTAAGGAATTTGATTTCCACGGTAAACGATACCGTTAGAATGAAGGTTTACTTCGAGTTGTCCTTAAAATACAAAAACAATATTACCGATTCTGCCGAGTTTTTTGCTAAAGCTGCGGTAGAAGAAAGCCGGGAGCTCAATTATGTAAAGGGCGAAGCGGATGGTTTAATAAGCCTTGGCAGGATCATAAGAGATCGTGGTGAGTTTGCTCAAGGTTTAGCGCTGTTATCCGAATCACTTGAATTATATCGGCGGATTGATGATGTAATCCAAATGGGTAATGCTTTTAATGACATAAGCATAGTATATGCTATGTCAGATGATTATGAGAAATCCCTTGAGTACTTTTTAAAGGCATTGGAAAGGTTTGAAAAGGCCAATGACCCAAAAGGTATTTCCTACGCTTTGAATAATATAGGCGTTGTATATCAAGAACTTAATCAGGATAGTCTGGCAAGAGAATATTTTATTAGGTCACTGAATATCAAAGAACAAAATGCTGATACTTATGGGTTGGCGCAGGCCTATGTTAACCTGGCAACTGTCTTGCAGAATTACGAGCTATTGGACGAGGCTTTAGTTTATTATTTTAAAGCAGATAGTGCGTTTTCTCTTATAGATGACAAGCGGGGAGCAACTCGGAATCTTGTATATATCGCCGGTATCTTCATGACTAAAAAGCAACTCGATACGGCTTGGAAATATGCCCGGCGGGCATATGATCAGGCCAATCAGTTTGACTTCATGCTATTTAAGCAAGATGCTTTGCAAACTATGGTAGATATTAAAGAGAACAAGCAAGACTATAAAGCTGCTCTTTATTTCCAAAAGGAGTATCAACAGGTGACGGACAGTCTGGCCCAAAATAAACAAATGGAGGCCGTGGAAGAGTTGAAGGCAAAATTTGATATGGAAGAGAAAGATCGACAAATAGAATTTTTGAAAAATGAGCAGCTTTTAAATCAGGCTCGTAACGAGCGGCAGCGATTGGCCAATTACCTGTTGGTAGTGAGTGTTGTTTTTATGCTGGTTACTATTATTTTGCTAAGTTGGGCTTATTTGAACAACCGGAAAAAAAATAAAGCTTTAACGAACCTTAATAAAGAGAAAGACCAGTTTATTTCTATTTTATCACATGATATAAAAGGTCCGCTCAATACCCTGAAGGGGTTTTCAGGGCTGTTGATCAAAGGTCCTGATCAGTTATCGAAAGAAGAATTAATGTTTTTTGGAAATAAGGTCAATGACTCCATTGACAACCTTTTAAAGCTTGTGAATGGCATATTAGAATGGTCTTTTTACAAGCAATCAGCAAGTACCCTTAATCCCGAAAAACTTGAAGTAGCTGAACTGATCAATGATGTGGTCAAACTATATGAACTCACGGCCTATCAAAAAAATATAAAAATAATAAATGAAGCCGATCAGGGGGCAACCTGTCTTGCAGATAGAAATGTATTATTAACCGTTTTGAGAAACTTACTTTCGAATGCTATTAAATTCTCGAAAAGTGGTGATTTTATAAAGTTTAGCACGGCAAGCAATGCCATGAAACAATTAAGGATTTTGATCTCCGACACGGGTGTCGGAATTACCAAAGAAGATTTACCACGCCTCTTCGAGTATTCTAAAGCAAAGGTTCGCGTAGGAACGAAAGACGAAGTGGGATCAGGTTTGGGCCTTGCCCTTTCCAAAGAACTCATCGAAAACAGTGGTGGATATTTAAGTGTAGAAAGTGAGGAAGGTATTGGAAGTAGGTTTAGCATTACACTTCCCATAGCTACCTCTTAACAAGACCGGCTCCTTAGAGATATCTAATACTTAGCGAGGCTATTGTCCACCTCATCCGCATAGGCCAGAATACCACCTTTCAGGTTATAGAGGTTGGTAAAACCGAATTTATCTTCCAAAGCTCTAATGGCGTTTGCACTTCGCACGCCACTGCGGCAGTGTACGATCACCTGCTTATCACTGGCAATCTTATCCACATTATCAATCACAGAATCCAGAGGAATCAGCTGGCCGCCCATCTCTGCTATCTCATATTCATAGGGCTCACGAACATCAATCAGTTGGTAGTCTTTCCCCTGGGATTTTAACTGTTCCAGCTCTTTAACTGTAATTTCTTTCACTTTTCTTTCTTCCACGGTATCGTTATTAATGCCACAAAATAACTCATAATCTATCAATTCCTTAATAGGCTCCTGGTTTTTATCTTTTATGAGTTTCACGGTTCGGGTCTCAAAGGTAAGGGCATCAAATAAAAAGAGCCTGCCGGCAAGAGGTTCTCCAATTCCTGTAATTACTTTAATTGCTTCATTTGCCTGAAGGCTGCCGATAATGCCGGGTAGCACTCCTATCACTCCACCTTCTGCGCAACTCGGTACCAGACCGGGAGGTGGGGGAGCAGGAAATAAATCGCGGTAGTTCGGTCCTCTGTTGCCTTTTTTATCTACGTAATTGAAGACTGAAATCTGCCCGTCAAAACGAAATATGGACGCATATACGTTAGGTTTATCCAGAATCATACAGGCATCATTTACCAAATAACGAGTAGGAAAATTATCTGTGCCGTCAGCAACCACATCATAGTCTTGGATAATTTCCAGGGCATTTTCAGAGGTAAGTTGCGTATTGTAAACCCTGAAATTTATATGTGGGTTTAATCCTTCTAGCCTCCTCAGGGCAGCATCTACCTTAGGCTCGCCTACATTATCCGTAGAAAAAAGAACCTGTCTCTGCAAGTTGGAGTCATCCACGACATCAAAATCCACAATGCCTATGGTGCCAACGCCTGCTGCCGTTAAGTATTGAAGCAGTGGCGCGCCAAGTCCTCCGGTCCCTACTACGAGCACTTTTGCATTTTTTAGTTTCCGTTGCCCCTCAATATTGAATTCAGGAATGATCAGGTGGCGGCTGTAACGCTCTAACTCTGTTTTACTGAAATTTATTTGATCCATATTATTTACTATCACTTCCACCGGCGATAGCCGGTATTATGCTAACAATACTTTTATTAGTTAAAGCAGTTTCCTCGTTATCGAGTTACTTGATGTCATCATCACCTACATAAATCCTAACAAAGCTTCTGATTGTGCCATCAGCCTCCGGCAGATGCTTTTTTAAATCAGGAAACAGTCCGGTAAGTGTATTTATGGCATCTTTTACAGTTTTACCTCCTGTTTTCAGGGTGTCCTGATAATCCGTGAATTTACACAATAGGGTTGGTATAATTAATTTAGCCATTTAAGTCTTTATTTATGGTTAAATTTCATTTTCAAATTGATGAGTATCGTCAAGGTCCCGTTCGTTACACTTAGAATGACTTAGGAAAATACAGGAACCGCTTGGACCTGATCATGTTCTTAAGGTTTTGCACACCTCTCATCTTTGAAATAAGCTTTCGTAGATATTTCAACGCGCCGGTGTTGATCTTCTACTTTACTATTTTCAATTGTCAGCACATCCCATCCAGTTCACCACTGCTGTGGATAAAAAGTAGATACCATCTGGATTGTTTTATTTTGTATTTACGCTCATTCTTTACCTCTTTATCACTATCTAGCACACTACTCATTCTATCTGTAGCGCAAGTCTTTTGAAAGAGTATGTGGCAGGCAGGATTTGTACTTTTCTT
>JBCDHA010000071.1:0-10348 GCA_038750705.1 Bacteroidota bacterium | reverse complement strand
TTTAGCTTACTATATTGCAGAGGATCACAAAAAGATAAAGGCTCTGTAGTAATGTTAGATTAAAGTCAATTAAAAATTAAGTCTAACAAAACAACAAAGCCATGAAGTACAATAAAATTAAAAGAATTGATTCAAAAGCCCTATTAGTAACCGCAGATTGTAGTAAGGGAAAGCATATGGGCTATTTCAGAACACCATCAGGCCTTGACATCAAGCCATTTGAGTTTGATAATAGCCGAAAGGGCTATGAATCATTCTGGTCGAAAGTCACCGTTTTTGCTCAATCTCATGAGTTGTCCACCATTTTATTTGGTTTTGAGTCTACGGGGAGTTACAGTGCCTGCCTGGCAGATTTTATGGCTTCCCAGGGAGCTTATTTGAGTCAAATTAACCCTAAGCATACCAAACGCCTGAAAGAGTTATCAGGTAATTCTCCGAATAAAACCGACCAGAAAGACCCTAAGGTAATTGCCGATATTATTTCGTTAGGCCATGGGTTAACCGTGCTCAAACCAGCAGGTGTTACAGCTACCTTACGTTATTTGGTACAGGCCAGAGAAGGAGTAATGACCGACCTTACGCGTGTTAAGAATCGTATGGAAGCCCTTGTATCATTATTTTTTCCTGAGTTTCTACAGGTCATGAAAGGGTTAACTACTAAAACCAGCATTTACCTTTTGCGTCATTATCCATCTGCTAAAGCAGTAAGAAAACTAGGCGTGTCGGGACTTACTGATGTTTTGAAGAAAGTAAGTAGAGGTCAATTAGGAAAAGACCGGGCAGAGGACCTTTACTCAGCTTCGCAAAATACTGTAGGTCTTACCGAGGGCCTCTGCGGGATGCTTCATACACTCATGCTCTATTTGGAGCAACTTGAGGTGCTAGAGCGTCAAAAAGTAGCCCTGGAATTCAAAATAGATGAAGCACTGCTCAAGGTGCCTGAACATGAGCTGATACTCTCTATCAAGGGATTAGGTAAGATTACCGCAGCTATCCTTTTATCCGAAGTGGTTGATTTTAAAGGCTATGAGAAAGAATCGGAAATTATAAAACTTTCCGGCCTGGACCTTTACGAAGTAAGTTCAGGTAAGCATAAAGGTCAAAAACGTATCTCCAAAAGAGGACGGAGTTTATTACGAAAAGCCTTATTCTATGCAGCCATTAACACCGTAAAAAAAGGAGGTCCATTTTATGATGATTATCAAAGACACCTCGCTAAAGGAATGAAAAAGATAAAAGCATTAACCATCATTAGCAAGAAGGTACTACGTGTCACTTTCTCAATGATTAAAAACCAACAATATTACAATGAAGAATTTAACAACATAAAACAAGCGGCATAAAAGGGTGTTTTGCTCTTCGGAGCGTAGGCAGATGACGATTTCCACCCTTCCCATTAAGGCGTACAACGACCTTCATCTTTAGCATAAGAAACGGTCTGCCTAACACCTTTAGCTGCTATAAAGTAAGATCAAGGCCAAAAGTGGACCTTCAAAATATCAGGATGAGGCAAAGGTGTAATATCATAATGGATCGTGGAAGTTATCCACTTATCCACAGTTATTCACAAAAGAAAAAAAGAAGCAAAAAAAGAAAAGATGACAACAATAATAACTACTAAAACCCTTGACTATAATAAATCAGGGTGGGGGTAGTTTTCAGCTTGGAGGAAAAAATTTTTCTCGGACGCTTCAAAGGCACTTTTTTCTTGTTCAAAAAATTTAGTCGGACACCAGTAAATGTTTTTCTATGATTCTCTTTGATGCTTCGTCATATCGCCCATGACCTTTTTCATTATTTTCACTTTTCCCCACCTGGGAACGGTCCTCAACGAATACACCAATATCTTTGTCAGATAGCCGGGTAAAACGGTCGTCTTTTTTCCAAGTGCTTTCAATATCGGTACACTGATATCTTTAGGCTTCAGTGCATTACCCATTTTCATATTTGCCCTTGCCGAGAAGCCTGAATTGACAGGCCCAGGAGCCGCCGAAAGTACATCCACGTTGTGTTGTTTTAGCTCTTCATGAAGACCTTCAGCCAATGACTGGACATAAGCTTTTGTGGCGGCGTAATTAGCAGAAAAAGGCACTCCTTGAAATGCCACAATGGAGCTTAAGAGTATAATACCGCCGCGTCCGTTGTTTACAAAGGCCTGAGCAAAATGATGAGTTAGCTCCAATAGCGCCTGACAATTTACTTGCAGCATGTTTACTTCTTCGTGAACAGAGTTCAGGAGGAAATTACCCGAAGTTCCAAATCCGGCTGATGCAATAAGTAGCCCTACATTCTTGTTTGCTGTAAACTCAATTACTTTCTTAACGCCACCTTCTGAAAGATCAGCTACAATGATTTCAACATCGACAGTATATGTTTTTTGAATTTTAAACTTCAGGTCTTTCAGACTGTCGCGATTTCTACCTATAATGATTACGTCAATGCCAGTTTCTGCCACTCGAATACTCAATTCCCGTCCTATCCCTGAAGAAGCACCGGTAATTACCGCCCAAGAACCATATCTGATTCTGAATTGCTTTTTTTGTTTTGGTTTCATCATAACTACTGATTCTCCGCCTCAGCTTTTTCCTTTAACTTTTCCAACCAAATGTCATGCAGCTTCTTTAGCTTATTTGGTGCAAAAGTGGTTTGAAGCTTAGCAAGTTTGCCATATTGAGATTCATCTGTTATCACTCGGCACCCCTTTTCAGTTGGAACAATTAGCCAAGCGTGGTAAGCGTTTAGTTTTTCGTTAATGGTCTCCCAAGCCAATCTTTCATAAGGTTTAAATTCCTTGATTGTTCCCCGGAAGTTTCGACCCATTGTATTGAATTCCATTTTTGAATTTGACCTTAAAATACCGTCTTCGGCATTCACCACACTTACCTGACTCATACCTGTATACCAATCAGGCCATTTCTCGGCTTGTATTAAAATGTTCCATACAATTTCAGGAGACGAATTAATATCAATCCTATTATGAATGTAAAATTCCGTTTTATCCAATTGATACGTTGAAGGCCAATTGATCTGTTGGTTGTAAGGAATACCGAGTTCTACAGACTTTTTATGAGAGTAACATCCATTAAGCAATAATGCTATTAACAGTGCGCTTATCAATCTTTCCATAGTGTAAAGATCAACTGAAGGAAGTTATTCAAACGATAACATATGTTTATGATTTCCCGAAATCCGACTTTTTTAATCGGCTAAGATGAATAGGAGTTATTCCCAGGTATGAGGCAATCATATGTTGCGGAACGCGATTGTGGATATTCGGAAATACGTCTGTGATTGAGTCATATATTTCCTTTGGAGTCCTGATGTACCGATTTTTAATGCGATTGTCCTGGTAGATAAAGTAAAACTCGGCTATTAATCGGCCCATTTTATTTCCTTCTGACATATTCTCATATCCCCATTCAATGGACTTTCTTGGTAATATAACTACCTGAGTATCTTCCAAGGTTTCGAGTGCGTAGATTGATGAGTCTTTTCTTATGAAAGCCGAATAGTCGCAAATAAATTGATTTTCAAGAGCAAAATGGATGGTATGTTCGGTTCCGCTATTATCGGTTAGACAAACTCTTACGAGGCCTGAATTAATAAAAAAGACTTCATTTGGGACTGAGTTTGGATAACTAAGAAACTCCTTTTTTTTAAACCGTTTTATTAAGCAGTTCTTCAGAAAGCCTTCCATTTCGCTTTCTGAAATATTGATCATTTGTCTAATTGCTTCTTGTAACTGTTCCAAGTTATGTCATACTTATTAATACCACCTTCAAACTATTTGTGCTTATAAATTCAAAAGAACTAATGCAGGGCGCAAACAACCTACTTTTGTCTAACTCTTTTTCCTTTCACCTTACTAAGCGCTTCAGGAGTTATACCCAAATAGGCGGCTATCATTTTTTGAGGTACTCGTTGAATGATATCGGGATATGTTTCCTCAAAATGTTCATAACGTTCAATAGCCGAGGCACTCATAAGCATTATGACCCTTTTTTGTAAAACTGATATTCTTTTAATAAGCGGTGCAATATGGTACTTTTCTCGATTTAAATCTTTTGAAGCCACGACCACGATCGAGTCCTCCAAGGCATCAATATAAAGATCGCAAGGCTCTTCAGGTGTGAAACTGTCAGCCGTTGCCCATCCCTCAGGAGAAAACATAAAAATATGCTCCTTGCCTTTTTCATCTAAGGTGTAGCTTCTAAGTAATCCTTTTTGAACATGGTAAACCTTAGTATTCCTATCACCTCTTCTCTGAATTACTTCCCCTTTTTGAACATGTATCACTTTCATTTTTATATCTTGATGCGCGACTTAAGTTATGAGAAGCCCTTGTTAAAACAAAAGATCATGAAGAAGCAAATGAAAAGGTTCATTAATTGGTTGGAAACTGGTTTTATTATTAAGAATATCCGGGTTAATTCGTTGCGACTGTGCGCTCATTATCTAACGAACCACTTAAATCGATTTTGAGTCAGTTTATGATTGATAATTTCCCCTGTTATTACGTTCCTAGTCATTCTGTCCATTTTTCCATTTGTTCCACCAATAAATAACCATTCCAAGTTTTCTTTTAATTCAATTGTACCATTATTAAAGTTGGGCGTTTGTCCTGTTATTGGCCGAATTTGGGCGTGCACAATGGAGTCACTTTGAATGGTTAAGAAGGAAGCGTCAGCTACATGCTCAACGCTTATTTTCTTTTCGTCAGGATGTTGAAAGCCCCAGCCTATCCTTATTTCCTTGCCACTTCGAACAGCTTGCTTTAGCGCTTCGATGTCACCACTTATTGCCTTACCATTTTCGTCATTCTGATAAATCATAGTCCAATTTTGAGCTAAGAGTTGCGACGAACAGATCAAAATAAGTAGCGTATAAATTTCCTTCATAAGTTATGATTTGAGCATATTACGAATGGCCGGGCCGTGCAGCTTCTTCTTCTTGAAGAATTAACAGCACGTTAACAGTTAAACACCCCGTTGCGGTCCACTCTTTAGGGCTGAATACGGTTACACTAAAGAACTGGTCTACCTTGGTTTCCTCAGGTTAGCCCCGTAATATCACTGATTATATTGTCAAGCTTTTTAACAGACTTGTAGAGATGCTCTATTAACACTTTGTCATATCCTAATAAACCACCTTGTCTTCTTAAAAGGTCAACAAGTCCTAAAATTGAAGCTACCGGTGCTCTTACCTCATGAGAGTTTTTAAATGATATGGCTTCTAACCTACTTACAAAATCCTCCAGTTGGTCCTGAAGTTCTATTCCACCGGAAATATCCTCTACAATCACAGCGGCCTTGGTTGGAACATTGTTAGTGTCTCGCTCATAAACCTTATGTATTGAACGTAGCCAAGCAATGCTATGATCGGCTTTCTTTAATCTAAATACAGATTCAATAGGCTCGTCTGTTTCGCAGGTTTTTACCTTAACTACATTCTGCTTAAACTGTGGAAGGTCGTCCTCATGAACAAGCATTTCCAATTCCAAATCTTCATCTTGCTCAATGGTTTCCAGCACTTCTATAGGATGACCGGTTAAGGCGTCTCCATCTTCCGTAACAGAGCTTCTCCAAATCCACTTGTTTTCCACCAAATCCCTCGCTCCATAATAGATTGGTGATATCTGCAGTAATGTACAAAAGAATTTGTTAAAGTCTGGCGCGCTCAATGTACCTAATTATTAATTTGGCATAGAGAGTAAATATATGGATATTTTTCATTCGTTCATCACTCAAGGCAAAGAACGAACGATTTTAGTCTTAATCGGCCATAAAAAAAGCCTCTCCCAAGGTTGAGAGAGGCTTAGAACAGATCAATGTGGTTAACTTATTTTAATTTCTTGATAACTGCCTCGAAAGCTTCGGGGTGATTCATCGCTAAGTCAGCCAATACCTTCCTGTTAAGATCGATATTTGACTTTTTGATGTTACCCATAAACTGTGAGTAAGACATACCGTGCATTCGGGCGCCGGCATTAATTCTTTGGATCCAAAGTTTTCTAAAATCTCGTTTCTTAGCTTTTCGATCCCGATAAGCGTAAGTCCAACCTTTTTCAACGGCATTTTTTGCTACCGTCCAAACATTACTTCTTCTTCCCCAGTAACCTTTGGCTACTTTTAAGATTTTTTTTCTGCGAGCCTTGGAGGCTACATGATTTACTGATCTTGGCATTTTCTTTTTGTTTTTGGTTATTGGCGTTCCGAATTACCGGATGCTTAAAGCCAGTTAACCTGGTGATACATTTAACCTAATCAAATACTTAAATTCTAAGCATTGATTTTATGTTGGGTTCATCAGACTTGTGAACCGTAGTCATTTTGGTAAGAGCTCTCTTCTGCTTAGTCTCTTTTTTAGTCAGGATGTGGCTTTTGAAAGCATGCTTTCTTTTGATCTTGCCAGTACCCGTGAGCTTAAACCTCTTTTTTGCTCCTGATTTAGTTTTTACCTTCGGCATTTTATATTTATTTGATCGATCTGTTCTACTTTTTCTTGCCAGGCTTCGGTGATAAATACATAATCATCCGTTTACCTTCTAATTTAGGAAGCTGTTCTACTTTGGCATGCTCTTCCAGTGCCTGAGCAAACTTCAATAAAAGTATCTCCCCTCTTTCTTTAAATACAATAGTTCTTCCTACGAAGTGAACATAAGCCTTAACTTTTGATCCGTCTTCCAGAAAGTTTATTGCATGTTTTAACTTAAAATTAAAATCATGCTCCTCTGTATTAGGTCCAAAGCGTATTTCCTTTATTACCGTCTTCTGCGCTTTGGCCTTAATCTCTTTCTGCTTCTTTTTCTGTTCGTATTTAAATTTTGAGTAATCAATAATTTTGCAAACAGGCGGATCAGCTTTTGGCGAAATTTCTACCAAGTCAAGATTCTGTTCTTTTGCCATTTTTATGGCTTGAATTGTTGGATAAACGTCCACCTCTACATTGTCTCCCACCACACGAACTTTCTCGGCCAGTATTTTTTCGTTTACCTTGTAAGGTTCCTCCACACGCCCGCGAAAGCCCCTTCTCTGAAATCGTTGTTTGCTAATTACTACCTCCTTTATTTAGTTTATAACAGAAAAAAATCCGCCCAAAGCGGATCGGGTTGCAAATATCAACATATATTTTGGATTATCAAAAGACACTGAAAACGCAATCGCTATTATATTTTTATCTCTTCACGAAATTGTTTGATAAACGCTTCTAATGTCAAAGATCCAAGGTCACCGGCACCGTGCTTTCGAACAGAAACCTCTCCATTCACCTGTTCTTTTTCACCTACAATAAGCATGTACGGCACCTTCTTAACTTCGGCATCTCTGATCTTACGCCCTATCTTTTCATCACGATTATCGATCAACCCGCGAATATCTTGCTCGCCAAGGGCCATAAGTACGCTCCGGGCATAATCTTCATACTTTTCTGATATCGGTAATACGGCTATCTGATCAGGCGCTAACCACAATGGAAAATTGCCACCACAATGTTCAATAAGAACTGCAACGAATCGTTCCATGGACCCAAAAGGCGCACGGTGGATCATAACTGGCCGATGTTTTTGGTTATCCGCTCCCGTGTATTCCAGTTCGAAGCGTTCAGGAAGCGTGTAGTCCACCTGTATGGTCCCAAGCTGCCAGCTTCTCCCTAAGGCATCCTTGACCATAAAATCCAGCTTCGGACCATAGAATGCCGCTTCTCCCAACTCGGTAACCGTTTTCAGGCCCCTTTCATCAGCGGCTTCCTGAATTTCACGCTCTGCCCGGTCCCAAAGCTCATCCGCACCAATGTACTTGCCCTTGTTTTCAGGATCCCGAAGTGAAACCTGTGCGGTAAAGTCCTTAAACCCGAGGGCATTGAAAACGTAAAGCACGAGATCAATGACGTTAATGAACTCTTCTTTTACTTGTTCTGGCCGACAGAAGATATGCGCATCGTCTTGAGTAAAACCACGAACACGCGTTAATCCATGCAGCTCTCCGCTTTGTTCATAGCGATATACGGTACCAAATTCTGCGTAACGAACGGGCATTTCTTTGTAAGACCGGGGACGAGACTTGTAAATCTCACAATGATGGGGACAATTCATTGGCTTTAGTAGGAACTCCTCCCCTTCGTGCGGCGTGGTGATAGGCTGAAATGAATCTGCCCCGTACTTTTCATAGTGCCCGGAAGTTACATAAAGCTCCTTACCTCCAATATGAGGTGTAACCACCGGATCATATCCCGCTTTTATCTGTGCTCTACGCATGAAATTCTCTAAGCGTTCCCTAAGTATTGTGCCTTTTGGTAGCCACAGCGGTAGGCCCATCCCCACTTTCTCAGAAAAGGTAAAAAGGTCTAATTCTTTTCCCAGCTTTCTGTGGTCCCTCTTTTTTGCTTCTTCTAAGCGCTCAAGGTGTTCAGTTAATTCTTTCTGCTTGGGAAATGACACGCCATAAACCCGGGTTAGCTGTTTTCTTTTTTCATCACCACGCCAGTACGCCCCGGCAACATTCAATAGCTTTATTGCCTTAATGAGGCCGGTATGTGGAATATGCGGTCCACGACAAAGGTCAGTAAAGTTACCCTGGTTGTACAAAGTAATGCTACCGTCCTCTAAATCCTGAAGTAGCTCTACTTTATACTCGTCACCTTTTTCTTCAAAATAGGAAATAGCGTCCTGCTTAGATATTTCTGATCTAATGTATGCATTTTTCCCACGTGCGAGTTCAAGCATCTTTTTTTCAACCTGCGCCAAGTTGTCCTCACCAAATTCACGATCGCCCAAGTCAATGTCATAGTAAAAACCGTTGTCAATAGCCGGACCAATGCCGAATTTGGTACCCGGATAAAGCGCCTCTAAAGCCTCGGCTAAGAGGTGAGCCGAAGAGTGCCAAAAGGTGGCTTTGCCATCTTCATCATTCCAGGTTAATAACTGAACAACGGAATCCTCAAAAATAGGACGATTTGCATCCCAAACTTCGCCATTAACTTTGGCTGATAATACGTTTCGTGCCAATCCTTCGCTAATGCTCATAGCAATATCATGGCTGGTTACTCCCTTATTGTATTCCCTTATTGATCCGTCAGGAAGTGTTATTTTTATCATGTACAATTCAATTCACAAGTTCTCTTCTATTCAAAACCGGTGGAGGGCTGTTTCTGATGGAATCTAAAGTCGCCTGCTCCCTGGCAATGCGCTGCAAATATGCCATTTTTCCTTTTAAAGTTGCCAGTTCGCTCTGTGCGATATTATTGGTAGAGTCTTGCAATAAAATTGATTCATAAATAGCCCTTGATTTTATATAATCCTTGTTTTTATCTAAGACACGAGCATTTAATAGTAAGGCACTTGTATTGTTCTTGTTTTCAAGTTTGTCCAAATAAAATAACGTAGAGTCGTAGTTACCACTAAGGTATTCTAACCCAGCCAGTTCAGTTAATATCTGATCAGAGCTATCTCGTTGAAAAACTCCCCTGATTAATATTCTGGCAGTATCTATTGACTCTCGATTTTTTAATAAATCTACTTTCTCTAAAATAAAAGAAGTTCTTGAAGGTGCTAAGGCCATTAACTGATCTAAAATTGTCTCCGCCTCAGCAAATTCACCTCTTCCTAAATGAATCTGTTTGAGCCCATAAAGTGCCTTTTCATTGGTTTTACTAATCTTTAAAGCTGTGTTAAACTGTTCGAACGCAGCCGCACTATCATTCAATGCGAGCAAGGTCTCCCCGGCAAGAATATGGGCTTCATCGCCATCATCTAATTTGAGCAAGCGGTTTACCACTTCGCGTGACGCAGAAGGTTGATCAAGCGACAAGTAACTTCTGGACAAAAGCTTATAAAGTTCATGACTTTTATTTCCTAAGGTTTCCGCCTGGTTAAAGGACCTTACGGATTCGTCGTATTTCCCAAGTTGAGCGGTAATTTTACCCCTGAGAAAGAAATAATCATTATTGGTAAAGTCTATTTTAAGCGCCTTATCAATAGTTACCAATGCGGCTTCCCAATTTTTTTGCTCGATTTGAATTTGAGCTTTTTGATATAGCGCATTATTATTATCCGGATCTACCCGTAATACGTCGTTTAAGTATTCCAATACTTCCCGGGGTTTGGTCTGGTCTTCTTCTAAAAAAGGATGGTCTGAGCGGGGAACACAACTAAAAAAAATCAGGGTGCTCAAAAGCACTCTTAATCTTGAAGAAAAACTTGAAATAACAGAAAGTAAAGTTTTATTAAACATGTACAAAGTTATTGAGAATAGCATTGGCATGTCTATTTTATAGTGATGTTTTGGCCGTTGTTTAGAATATTTGAGTTGCCATTTTTTCTTATGCTGAGCGCTGTTCGCACGATAGTATGACT
>JBCDHA010000070.1:0-10354 GCA_038750705.1 Bacteroidota bacterium | reverse complement strand
ACCCTTAATGGCTAGTACCGCTGCCGTATCTTGAAGCAATTCAACCTCAAGGGCCATTATATTCAGCTCTGTATCCGTCCAAACAGGTTTAAGCTGTTTTCCATTCCAGTGGATTTCCTGGTATTGTGTGAAATCCGGAAAATTAAGATAGAGCGTATCAATAGTTATAGCATTATGATTACTAAGCGTGTAGGTAGCCTCAAAATCTGCGGATCGGGTTTCAGGATAGAAACCCAACTTTAGGTCTACACCTGTAATCTTAGGTTGTGGATAATCGGCTATCTTCTTGTACGACCTCTCATAAGCAGCATCTCTTTCCTGTTTTTGCCGCTTGGATTCAAAATTTCCCTTTGCATGGACATTATCCACAATGAAATACTGCAGGTAAAAGAACCCGGCTAACGATACGCCGACAATGGCCTTCCCCATCCAATTTAATTGTGCCCCTCTCAAGGAGAACTTCTGTTTGAATTTATGACTGGCTCCTCGTTTCCAGAAGTAGATCCCTAACGCTAAAAAGGCGATGGCCAATGCGGTCCACAAAAGAAAAAACCAGGGAATGGATGTCGCCCATATACCGTACCCATTCATTTCGGAGTAGTCATCTACGCCCGGCACCAGCATGTAGATAAAGCGTAAATCTTCAATCACTTCCAGGTCAAAGCTTACCAGGTTGAAGAAGTATATTCCTATACACAGCAGGTGTGTGGCAAACCGGTGGGCGGTCAACCCGGCAATAAGACAAACCAGGGCCAACATCTGCAAGTAGTTCAGCCAACCCCAGTTATAGCCAAGAAGCTCGGTGATGTAAAATGAAAAATCAATTTCAGCGGAGGCTCCTTTGAATACTTGCGCTATAATTCCAAAAACTATAAACATGCATGAAATGAGGAGGGTCACCACACTCATCGCCAGGAATTTTGATAAAACACTGACCCAAACCGGAACGGGTAAGGTATCGTTTACCTGCCAAAAACCCACTACCCGGTCTTTAAATAAGAGTTCACCGGTCCATATCATCAGGATGAGCGATACCCAGGTTCCCATTGAAATACGCGTTAGCGTCATGGTAGAAGTTAGCGGGTAACTGGCTCCGATAAAAAAAGACGAATTCCATAATATATTAAACAGGAAGAAGACAATACTTAAAACGAAGATCAGAATCTTAAAACCTGGAGTGCGAACTACATTTTTAATCTCCAGGGAAGCCAAACGAAACAGCTTGCTCAAAAAGTCCGTAGACCGATAACTTAGTTGTACCCGCGGAGTCTCAACACCCATTTCCGATCCGAAAAGCGGATCGGCTTTCTCTTCGATCAGTCTGATCTTTTTGGAAATTTTGTTTCCTGCACTAAATCTCTTGAATGAGAACCACCGATAGGCAATCCCCAGCATAATCAGCGAAAATCCCACCCAGATGATCCTGTTCAGAAAAAACAGTTCATTTAGCGGCAGAAAAGCCACGTTTCGCTCAGCAAGAGGGATACTATCAATGGTTATAGTAGTGTAAACAAATGAGGAGGGGTCAAGCAGTTGCAAAAGCTCAAGATGTGAGGATTCCGGCCTCAGTGTTTCACAAATAAAAAACAGTAGTGTGATAAAAAAGATACTCAGGTAGCTGGAAGCATTCCGCCGGGTCAATACCAGGAACGAGATACTAATCGCGGTATAGATGAATAAGTTAGTGGCTGTTAAGACAAAGAACCCGAAAAACATTTGACCTAAAGGGGTAGGCCCAAACTTTTCGGGCGTTCCGATTCCCGAATACGGAACCAGCATCAATCCCACAAACATTCCGAATCCGAGGATTAGATTGATGGTATACGCAGACAGAAACCTTCCAATAAAAAATGTTTTTTCGCTTACAGGAGTAGCGTAAACAATGCCGGCCGTTTTATATTGAATATCCTTCCAAAGTACCGAACCCGTAATTAGCGCTATGAGTATGGTCATTATGATGCTACTCCCGGCAAAGCTTCTGTAAAAGAGTGTGGAACCGTTCATATAGGTAGCGTCATTAACGTATACCTCATACGAGCCCTGAATAAACCAGACAGACTGAGCAGCCATTAAAAGGAAATACAGTAGGAATAGGGGTTGCTTCAACCGACTTTTCAATTCATATCTTAAAATCTTTAAAATCATAATCTTCTAAGCGGTAACCATCTTTTCATTTTCAATTTCTGCCTTGGGAGACATGGCCTTGAAGAGCTTCATGACTACCATAAGTATCCAGCCGGTGACAATCACATCGATAAGTGTGGAGCCGTAATACACCCATTCTACTCCAAAAAACCTGGGTAGCAAAAGCATTGCGGGAACGTAAAAAACCAACTGCCTGGCCAGCCCGATTATGCTTGCGTGTTTCTCTTCTTTGATCGCCGGAAAGAAGGTAAGCGCCATGAATACCAGCGGCAGCATGGGAAGTACTAACATGTAGATCCTCACGTTCATTAAATCCTGAGCAGAAAAAGACATGTCAGGAAGTACAAGTGACATGCTCTCGGCGGGAAATACCATCAAAACCAACCAAAACGGAGCCACCAGATAGATACCCGTTCGTGTGAAGAGCCAGAAGCTTTTCTTTACCCGTTCGTACTGCCCCGCACCAAAGTTGATCCCCAAGACGGGCTGCAAGGCACGCATCAGTCCAAAAAGGGGCGTCATCAAAAAGAATAGAAAACGATTAGCTCCGGCGAAGAAAGCCAGGTCGCTATCTGTCCCATTGTTCACTATGGCATTAAATACCACAACAGCCTGAATAAGGCTCATGATGGTCATGATGAAACCCGGGAAACCCATTTTCATAATAGACTGAAATACTTCCTTATCGTAACTCAACGAATTTATCTGAGAAGAAAAGGAAGCTTTTCCTCTAAGGAAATATACGTACCCGACTATACAGTAAAGCAGCATCCCGATATTGGTACCCCAGGCCGCTCCGGCTACGCCCATATCAAAAATGGCGATAAACACGGGTGTCAATACCAGATTGACGGCCAGGCCATAAGTCATCATCACTGCCGCAGTAGGCATTTTTCCTTCTCCACGAATGATCATATTCAGGGTAAAGCCATACACCCAAAAAGGAGCAGCCAGCATGGTGATCTTGAAATACTCAACTCCTTCAGCGAGAATGGCTCCTTCCCCTCCCATCATCCGGATCAAGGGTTCTGCAAAAAAGTAAGAAGGTAAGGCAATGAAAAGGGTACTGATGATAGCGAATAGCATCGCATTAGGAAGGATATTCACCTGTGTGGACTGGTCTTCATCGCCTATTGCAATACTCAGCAAGTTTGCAGCGCCTGTTCCGGCCCAAGATCCTAACCCCATTAAAATAGCGGTAAGCGGGTAAGCCAGGGCAACTCCGGCTAAAGCTGTCTCATTCATCAGCTGACCGATGTAAACGGTATCCATGAACGCATTCAAGCCAAATAGCACCATTGCAGCAATCGCGGGAAGCGAAAGTTTCCACATGATTTTGCCCAGTGAGTCGTTCAGTATGAATTGCTTTTGTTTATCTTTTGCTTCCATGAGAGTTAAGAAATAACGAGAGGTTGAAACCGGTGCTTTTCGATGATAATTAATGCGAAGGTGGCTAGCGAGACAAACATCCCCATTCCAAAAAAGAAGGGGTCTGCAAAAGGGATGTCATGAAAAATATGGATTAAGAAAATATTAAAGGCAATGGGCAAGTGGATGAGTAAGCCTATGAACCAATACTTTTTAGTGAAGAGTAAAATTCCGATCAATAGATGAAAAAAGCGAATGCCTATTCCAAGATATGTATCCATCATGGCGTTGAAAAAAACTCTAAACCGGTCATTAAACAGCATTATTCCCTCATTTTTAGGATCATAACCTTCTATGAAGAACTCGAAGATGCCCATGACGGCGATGAGCAGTAAAACTGCTCCCAACAACCATCTAATGATTTTCTTCCCCCGTTCCATATACTAGAATTTTGGCAATAATCTTCCGGTCTTGGTTTTGTAGGTCTTGTACTGCTCCCCGAAGGTATTTTCCATCATCTTCTCCTCAGGGCCCACCCGAAGGATGTACATGAGGCCGAAAGCCACTATCCCACTTAAACCTGCCACATAGTTATGGAGAAGTAGTGACTGCCCGATCGCCCAGAACCAAATGGCCGTATACATAGGATGACGGATTTTGCTGTACACTCCTGAAGAAACCAGCGTATGTTCATCTCTAATTTCAAGGCTTACGGACCAGTTTTGACCCAGGTCTTTGTGAGAGCGATAGAAAAGCCAGACAAAAAGTATCATGAACAGTACCCCCAGAAATTGGAAGGCCAGTGGTAAGGTATAGTTGGCAAAATCCAGCACCCCGGTAAAAACATAAATCATGGGTAAAATCATCATACCGATGAAAACCAGGAGTAGTAACGTCTTTTCCAAAGCGGTTTTCTGATTGTCAATAATTTTATTGGCCTTATTCCTCTTTTCGTGCGGTCGGCGTATAATGATACTCGCCAACATAGAAAGGCCATAAATGATCTTAAGAATAAGCGGCTCCATATCAAATGAGTCTTGTTTGAGGTTTGAAAAAGGTTGTTTTTAATGCCTGGTAATGACTCATAATAAGGAAGCCATTCATCAGGAACAACACACTATCGAAAATGATGAAACCGGTATACTTCCCTATAATTATTTGGGTCATCAGCAAGCATAGCATGAGCGGTACCATCATCACCGCTCCCAGCAGATAAGTTCTTCTGAAAACCAGGAGCAGCCCATTCAAAAGCTGGAAAAATCCTACGAAATAGAGATAGCCGGTACTCATCAGAAAGTCGTAAAACTCAAAGAACTTTGGATCGGTCATGGCTACATCCGACTTGAAAACGGAAGGGTTATACGGCAGGAATAGTTTTTCTATTCCTGCGTATATAAAAATCAATGCCAACAAAAACCGAATAATATACCGTGCTATATCCATAAACCAGCAATGGACTTGGAGCCTACTCTAAACTGAATAGGTGTGGCGTGCCAGCCGTATTGAACTGCTTACTTGTTTCCAAGGTGTTCAAATCTACTTTCATAACAAATTGTTCACCGTTTGCTTCAAAGGGTACGTAACCAAACCCATTTTCAAAGTAGGTGACGGAGGCCACAGCAGCTCTTGTATATTCTTCAGCAACAATCTCTGCGGTCTGATTGTATAAATCAAAACTCCACCATTGGTAAATTGGATCTGTGAAATACGAAAAGGGGTTGTCAGGATCTATAGCCGTGGGATCTTGTGCCGCACCGAGGAATTTACCATTTCCATAATATTCCAGGTTCATTACAGGGCTGCCATTTCCCCTTGCCGCAGACTCTAAATCAAAGTAGTAACTTTCATCAAAGTCCGTGGTACCTGCAGCGATCTTTAATATAGCTGCCGGGCGGTCATAAACGGCCCTCCATCCTGACCATGAATTATGACAGAGTACGTAAACATCACCGCGTTCATCCAGTCTCATAAAAGGTGAGCCACCCCCTGAGCCCCAGGCACCGGTTGAGGAGCCCCGATCATCAAAAATACGTTTAACCACAGCATCTTCATTACCTTGAGCATTAATATCAACTTTGTCCATGTCAATGATAACAATGGAGCACCCCTTCTCACCTGGGGATTGTGTGGCAAGGTCTGAAAGCGGCATAAGCGATGCGAACAGTAAATTATCCCTTATCAAAATTTCAGTGACTGATTCAGCAACAATTGAAGCGCCAGGTTGAGGAAAGTCCGTTACATTTCCAATGTTAGATACTGCCGTGAAATCAATAGTACCCGTCTTCTGCATTGTGGTAGGGTTGAAAATAATAATGTCTGTAGAAATTCCTCCGACAAAGGCAGTATTTTCATCTTTAAAAGCAGCGTTTCCCTGAAAGGTCAACTCAGATAAATTCATGTCGGCCTCCATAATAGCATTATTTGACTCATCGATGGACCACTTTTCCATTATTCCAATGGCATAATCACTAAAGTAAATGTGCCCGCCAAAAGAATGGATCATCGCGCCGGTGGCCGCCGAGAGTTCAGTGGCATCACTATTATCAAGCGTTTCCGTATTGTCCACTGAAACCCGCTGGAGGTAAAAAGCACGGGTTTGGCCATCTGCGTTAAGCGAAGCGGTCACCATAGCATATTCACCGAGTCCTGTCGCCTCCGGATCATCGTCATCGCATCCCACAAGAAAGAGTACAGGAATAGCAACAATAATTCCTGCTTTTTTAAAAATTGATTTAATTAGAGAATTCATATCGTATTTATTTATAATTAATTAAAACTTAAGACCCCAAAAACAACCTGGTTTTGATAAAGAAACTTCTGCCTGGTCTTTGTACTGAGAAGTTGTCAAAAGCCCTGTCATCCGTTAGGTTACGGCATTCCAAACCGATACTCCAACGATCTTTTGGAGCCATCCACGAAAGATTGACATTATGTAAGGTCTGTGTAGGTATGACATCCTTCGTTTCTGCTCGGCCATCTTCGGCCCACGTAAGAAAAAACTCATGTACGTAATTAAAGTCGTAGCCCAATGTGATCCTGCCATTACCTAACTGTTCAATTTTTTTGGAGTACGACAACCGGCCATTACCAAATAAATAAGGGGTATTAGGGATGCGAGCCCCTAAATAGCGGTTGGGGATATTGCCTTGGGGGCTTGTTTCTTGCAAAGTAATATCCTGATAAGTAGCGTTAAAAGATGCTTTTAGACCTTTTAGGATCAGATAGTCTGCATGGAACTCCGCTCCTAATGCCCTGGTGCTTAGTAGGTTTTCGTATCTTGCCAGTCCAAACGTTACCGCATTGAGAAAAATCCTATCACTGGTGTTCCTGTAGAAAAGTGTAGTACCCGCGTTAAATCGGCTTTTAGCAGTACTGTACTCTACACCTAGATTAACATTGTGGCTTTTCTCGGCATCCAGATTAGGATTAGGCGCCACGGTAAGGTAGTTACCAAAGATCTCTTCATCATCCGGCTGCCGTACGGTGAACTCATAACCCAAGTTCATAACAAGCCGGGGGTTAAAGCGATATTGAACCACGTCTCCATAACCGAAAATTGAAAACTCATTAGTTTCTCTGGGCCCAACAATACGGTTGTCAAAGGTTATGCCCGACGATCTTGTATAAAAATGCTTTACCGAAACAGTATTGGTCAGCTTCCCTTCCAGGAGCTTACTGGCCATGGCCAGACCAACGTAATTCTTAAGTAGCTTTTGAGCTGGAAGTAATCCTTCCTGATCTTCTTGTGGCAGCACTTCGTTAAGAATGGTTAACTCATCATGAGTTAGGAGCGCGGTAAGATTGAGTTCGTGCCGGCTATCTAATGAATAGCTAAAGCTCTCTCTACCGAACCATGTTTTGGTAGTTAGTACTGGGGAAGTTCCATTTGAGTACAATGCGGTCTCGCCTCCATTAGTTTTGGGTATAAAGTTTTGATCCCAGAAATAGGTTCTCCGTGCTGTATCTACAAAATGCAACTCGTCATGCGTATAACCGGCCATGATCGAAGCGCTCCATTTGTCGGCTTTGCTATATTTTTTCCATGAAATAGACGCATTTTTAGAGTCCTGAGTTGAAGTTGGCTCACCCCATGGGATTTCTGCCCTAATTCCGTGCTGCCACTCCCTATCTATATGAGAGTAAGATGCCATCAACATTAATTCATCCGCCCACTTGATGTTTCTAATCCCGGTTTGAAGCCTGGCTAATGCAGATTCAAATTGGTCATTAAACCTTCTGGCTCTTCCTCTTTCGGTATTGTTATTTGGATCATTAGGAACAAGAACTTCCACATCATCCATCCAATAATTATTATCGGAGTAATTGTAAAAACCATCCAGATTTACAAAGTATTTTCCATCCGGGCCAAACTTCTTGCGAGCATTAAGTGAAGCCTCATGGGTGTTCCACGAGCCGTAGGAGTAACTTAAGTCAGCAAAATCAGCATTTCCGTATCGGCTAACCACATTAATTACGCCTCCCAGTGCGTCTGATCCAAACTCTACCGGAATGGTTCCCTTGTATATTTCAATGCGATCAATTATGCTAGGCGATAAAGTGTTTAAAGAATAACCTGCTCCAAGTAAATATACCGGCACACCATCAATAAAAATTTTCACGCCTTTACCATCAATACCATTTAGCATGATATTGGCATCGCTACCTGCTCCTCCTTCTTGCCGGATACGCACTCCGGGAAGTTGATTGAGAATAGTGGTAACCGGCACGGGTTGAGCCCTGATATTACTTAAGCTTACCACTTGCGCCTTATAGGGCAACTCTCTAACGGCAGCCGCGTGAGAACTGCCTGATACCACCACCTCGTCAAGGGTAGTCGTTGATTCTACTAGTTGTATTACTTTGGATACGCTTTTCTCTGACGGAACATTAAGTGTAAGTTCTTGTGTTTCGAAACCTAAAGAACGTACCTTAACCGTGTAGGTACGCCCACGATTCAGAAGGAAGACCGCCTCTCCGTTGCTGTCAGTAATGGCTTTTAGGTTTACCGGGAGAATTTCGACATACGCTCCAATGACTTCCACTTGATTTTCATCAGTGGTTGTGATCGTGACTCGACATTGATCTAACGCACTGTTTAATGCGAAAGAAAAATGAGCAAAAGCAGATAAAATTATAGCACAACCCACTCTCTTTACTAAGTGGGTTTTTTGTACTTTATCTTGGTATTTCAAGTACACCTTATGTTATTTTGAATCATTCTAAACCAAAAGCAAACATACGAGCGGGTAAAAAAGGAGGAAATACGTGAAACGGAATAAAAGATACGCTATGCGGAACAAGGTGAAACAATTAGGCCAAAAATGTGTTTTGTCTAATTTTGTCTTTGGAAGGCTAAACAGTATTGTTGCAGAAAAGTAGAAATACAGATTTCCAATGACATAAATCACTAGAAGTCGCTATTGATCTTGATGGATAAACCCCTCATATTTGTTTAATATACAGCAGGTTACGGTAGGTAGACTATGAAGACAAGAATTTACGGAGCTGAACTAGAGGAGCTGGCCAAAGAGATAATATACCCTGAATCATTTAAAACGGATCGGTCACATTTTTTCGAACGTCAATTCCAAGCAGATCACTTGATGATCGAAGGGTCATATAAGGAGGTTTTCTTTGAAGGAGTACACATTGGTTACGGAGATTTCTCATTGCCAAAAACTACACTTGTGCATTTCGACACCGATATGGAAACTATTGAAATGCATTTCGCACTGCAGGGTAATGCACGCGCTCACTCTAAAAACTTTAAGACAGACATCGGTTTTAAATCTAACCAGCATAATTTGATTTATGCGTGTGAATTTAAAGGCGCTATTGAATGGTGCGCTGAAAAGGACATGAAGGTTTTTGAAGTCAATCTTTGGCCGTCTTTTTTTGAAAAGTACCTTCCGGAAGGCAGTCTTTTTGATGTCTTTAGAGAAAACATCGAGAAAAAGAATGCCGCCGTACTTTCACCTCATAATTACCCGATCACTCCGCAGATGATGACGCTTATTCATCAAATTATGAATTGCAATAGAACCGGACATTTCAAACGGATGCTTTTAGAGTCTCATGTAATTGAGTTGTTAATGTTGCAGTTCGAGCAAATTAGCAATCATAATTGTGATATTTTTTGTGCTACCAACAAGCAGCACCAAGAAAAACTCTATGCGGTTAAAGAGATCCTTTCGCAAAATCTTTCCGGAAATTTCTCACTAAATAGTTTGGCACATCAAGTTGGAACGAATGAATTCACATTAAAAAAGGGGTTTAAAGAACTTTTTGGTACTTCAGTTTTTGGATATTGGAATCAAATGAAAATGCATGAGGCAAGAACTCTTCTCGCAGAGGGCGTAATGACGGTCAAAGAAATAAGCGCCAAAATTGGTTATAAAAATCCACAGCATTTTAGTACCGCATTCAAAAGGTATTTCGGCGTTTCTCCTGGTGAGTTAAAAGCAGGAAACTACAACAGTAAGCTGTATTAGAACTGCTTCAAAAAAGTAACTTTCCCAATTAGTTGCTGCTCCTGGAAGGGAGTTTCTAACCCATCAATTTGTGTATCGTTGAAAACCAGGTAGATAAAAGACAGAGGCCGGTATTCCCAACTTGCCCTAACGTTCCACCTTCCCTGATCATCGAAGGTATTGTATTGATAGAAGGCGGATAGCTGAACTCTTGGGTTGAGCGCAAAGCGGGATCCTATGGTGGTCAAGTGGGTTTCCAGATCTTCATTCGACTCACCAAGGTTCTTTAGGTTGTTAAACTCGTAATCGACCGTTAGTGCGGCCTGTGGAAAAGGAGCGAACCGAATTCCACCTTCAAGGGTGGTACGATT
>JBCDHA010000069.1:0-10476 GCA_038750705.1 Bacteroidota bacterium | reverse complement strand
TTGCGCCAATCTGATTTGACATAAAGGTTAGCGCCTATGAGTGGTTCTGATGATAGAACGTCTACTACCTTACCGGTGATGGTCTGCGCCATCGAAATGCCGCAGGCTATGCACGAAATAAAAGTGAGAACCAGATAACGCATAATTACTTGCTCGCGATACTTGGAAGCAATCTATATTTTACCCATCCAAACCCGGGTTCTACTTGAAGCGCTCTGTCATATGTTCTTCTCGCATCGTCAATTTGATTATTCTTTGTGTAAGCCTGACCCAACCAGGCAAGAGCATCTAAATAACGCCAGTTGGATTTGGTCAACTGCGGGTTTGATTCATACAAGGCCACAGATTTTTCATAAGCCTCGATCGCTTTTGTAATACTGCCGCCAAAGGTTTTTGGGGTAAATAGCTTAGAACTACCGTACACCTGCCAAACAATCGGGGAGGAGTCATCGGCTTTAGTGGCTTTTTCAATATTATTATTGCTTTTTCCACCTAAAAACATGGCTTTCCAAGAGCTGTAACCCATTTCCCAGCCGTAGATTGCGGATAGCAGCGCACGACTATTGGCCACCTGATAACCATTATCAATAAGTTTCTCGATATGATTCTTTGTCTTTTTAAAATAGTCATCAAAGAGGTCTTCGTCTTGATCGGTCATGGTGCTATTGAGCAGTCCGTGTTGTGCCAACACCAGCTCGTACCTGTTCTTGTCGGATTTATTCGCATCGAATTTGTCCTGACTTTTTTTGACCAACTCTTTCCAAAGACTCTTGTTGGTGGTCAAATAGGCTCTGTATGCCATTTCAGTTTCTACACTTTGCGCGTATAAGTCAAATCCAGTTAAGTTGATGAGTACTGATACTAAGATGAGTTTGAATAGATTTTTCATGATTATAAAGTGGTTTATATTATAAACTATATTGATAAATTTTTTTTACTCTTTTGAAATTGGTTTTCCCAAACCTTCTTTTTTCGGATCCAGACAATGGTTCCCGTGATCATAATTACACCTGTCGCCAGTCCTACCATTGAAAAGAACTGTACAGGTAGTAACCGTGTGATTAGTTCCGAGGCAAATGCGGCGTACAGGCCCATTACTGACCAATACATCCATGCGAAGTGTAGAAGTATCCAATTCTTGTTCTTTCTACGAATCACCGGAATCATACCTGCGGCCAATGTAATAGTGCTAACTATAGCTGCTATGTGGAAAATACCAAATCCACCAAAGAGTCGGTAGATCATAAACGCGGTGATTAATAAAACGGCCATACTGGCTACATAAACGTATCCTATTTTTTTATGAAGTTGACTGCCCTTGGTTGCTAATAAAATATAGGTACCTGTAATAAGTGCCAGGCAGGAGGCCAGAAAATGAATCTGTCCAGTTAAACTCGTGATCATTTTAAATAGGTTTTTAATGAATTGACATAACTTTCAAAAGCTTCGATACCCTTCTTGGTGATGCTGCATGAGGTGACAGGCTTCTTTCCTTTGAAACTTTTTGAAACCCCGATATAACCGGCATTGCTTAACTTGTCTATTTGTACACTTAAGTTTCCAGCCGTAGCTCCGGTTTTTTCTTTGATGTAGACAAATTCCGCGGATTGTACCCCCATGAGTAAAGACATTACCGCCAGTCGTAGTTGAGAATGTAACAATGGATCTAAATCTTTAAAGTCAGACATTTTTGGAGTTTTTGAGCAAATACCCGGGAATCAAATATCCCACCACGATGGCTAGTGCGGATACAAGTAAACAATGTACCGGTGTCACGTAAAATCCGATTGCGGCAAAGATCCAGAAACTGCTCCCGCCAAAAATTAAAGGTCTGAACCTTAATATAATACCCGTCATGAAGGTGGCCATTCCTGCTATTAACAATATTAAAGGTGAAATAAGGGCTCCAAACCGGCCTGAAAATATGATGATTAAAATACTGAAAGTAAAGGCTAACCATACCCACATGACAAGGCCATCGCTATACGTTTTAACGGTCTTCTTTTTAGCTTGTCTAAAACCTCGGGTGAAACTAATGATCCAGGCGGGAATAGCGATCAACCAAATGGCATAAGGAGAATGATAATCGGTATAAACCTCGAGGTAAAAGTGACCTAAATTACCAATGGTAACCACCCATCCCCACAATAAAAATTGAAAATTATGTCCCTTAATATTTCCTTTGGCTGTTTGGATCATCCCGGTGATGATGTCCAAACTTTCCTGGCTTGTAAGTTGCTGTTGAGGCTTCATTATTTAATAATTATTGATCAAATATAAAGTAGTTTATAATATAAACCTAATTCAAGTTAAAAGGTTACGTTAGCTTCAATTTATTTTTCACATGGGTTGCCCTAGCTTTGCGCTATGTTTACAGGAATAATAGAATCAAAGGGGGTTATACATGCCATCCGAACTGAAGGCACAAACAAACATTTCGACGTTAAGAGCGATATTTCTAACGAGTTGAAAATCGATCAAAGTATAGCGCATAATGGTGTTTGCCTGACGGTAGTGAGCTTAGGTGATGATCAACACACGGTGACAGCGATTGATGAAACACTGAAGAAAAGTAATCTGGGTGCCCTAAAGCCCGGGGATAAATTAAACCTTGAGCGTTGTATGCTCAACAATGGTCGTTTTGATGGCCATATCGTTCAGGGCCATGTAGATCAGACAGGTACCGTTAGCTCAATCAAAGAAGAGAATGGTAGCTGGATATACACTATTAAATATGACCCTGCCTATGGCAATGTCACGGTTGAAAAAGGTTCGATCACTATAAATGGAATTAGCTTAACGTGCTTCAATTCTAAAAAGGACTCTTTTACGGTAGCCATTATTCCCTACACGTATGAGCATACCAACATCCATCAGTTAAAGAAAGGAGATACCGTAAATCTTGAGTTTGATATTGTAGGTAAATATGTGCAACGGCTTTTGAATAGAGATGCGTAACTCCAGAGTCGTCCGACCACTTCAAGTGGTCTGACGACTAAGTCGAAATAAGATGCCTAATAATATTAACTTTCTTTGAAGTGTTCTTTGAATTTGGTGAAATAGAGTTGTGTAAAACGATAAAAAATAAAACCAAACCCCGCTCCAATTAATCCTCCCACCAGGATATCCCCGGGGTAATGTACTCCCAGGTAAATCCTGCTGTAGGATACAACCGCAGCCCACAGGAACATCCAGGAGATCCACTTAAAACGTTTTTTGAAAGTAAGGAATAGGAACGCGGCTAAAGCGAATGTATTTCCTGCATGTGATGAAGCAAATCCAAATCTGCCGCCTCGATAGTCATTTACGACATGAACCAGGCCTTCTAATGTCGGATCTCGTGATGGCCTGAAGCGCTCAAAAAATGGTTTCATAAACCCGCTGCACAGTTGGTCTGTAGCGGCAATGGCCAATATGATTCCAGTGATATAAATGAGTGATTTCCATTTATATTCTCTAATGATAAGTCCTATGATCAATATATAAAATGGTATCCATACCTCTTTTTCTGAGATCCAATACATAACCTGATCCAGCCATGGCACATGTAGACTGTTTAAGAACAGTAGTAGATCACGATCCAATTCCAGTAGAATTTCCATCATCAGCTCAACCAATCAATGTCTTTTTTCAAAAGGCTCAATGTTTCGCCTTCTTGAGTACTTTCTTCCGGCACATAATTATACTCCCAAACGGCTTCCGGAGGCATACTCATCAAAATTGATTCTGTCCTGCCATTGGTATCTAAGCCAAATTTAGTTCCCTTGTCCCATACCAGGTTGAATTCTACATACCGCCCTCTTCGCAGTTTTTGCCAATCTTTATGCTGTTGCTCAAAAGGTTGATTTCCATATGTACTCATGTAATGTGTGTAAAGAGGTGCAAACGCTAACCCCACATCCTTGACAAATTCAAATAGCGCTTCTTTAGAATCTTCACCGTCATTTAGCCGGTCGAAGAAAACACCTCCAACGCCACGGGTTTCATTTCTGTGCTTCAAATAAAAGTAGTCATCGGCCCATTTCTTAAACTTGGGGTAGTAGTCAGTATGGTGCTTATCACATACTTTTTTTAACTGCCGGTGGAAGAATTTGGCATCCTCCCGGATCACATAGTGCGGAGTTAGGTCAATACCTCCGCCAAACCACCAGGTGGAGCCACTATCGCCCTTTGTCTCGAAGTAGCGAACGTTCATATGAATGATTGGTACCCAGGGATTAGAAGGGTGGAGTACAATAGAAACTCCGGTGGCGTAAAAATCGGCCTTGCTCAATTTTAATGCTTCACCTATCTTTTCCGGTAAGGCTCCTTCCACAGCTGAGAAATTTACGCCACCTTTTTCGATCACACGCCCGTTGGTAATCACCCTGCTACGCCCGCCACCACCTTCAGGTCTTTGCCAGAGATCCTCCTGAAAACGACCAAGGCCATCGGCATTTTCTAAATCGTTACAGATGGTGTCCTGAAGTTTCTTGAACCAATGAGTGATTTCTACTTTGCTCAACATGCAGCAAAGGTAGGTTTCCCGTCAAGAAGGCGCAAGCAGATAAAATCACAGAATTGTACGATTTGTACAAACAAGAAATAGTCGATTTTCGTTAGCTTTGCAAACGATTGTTCGTAAGGTAAACGAGGAAAATGGCTGAAACCCTGGAAGTAGCAAAAACAACAAAAAAGATATCAAAACCAAAAACTAAAGTAGACAGAGAAATTCTTCTCAAAGCCTACCAACTGATGTGCACCGCGAGGCACATGGCCCGGCTTTACGACGACAACAAAGAAATTTGTAGCAAGTACGTTCACAGTACTTCAAGAGGCCATGAGGCCATTCAGTTGGCCGCAGGTTTACAATTGAAACCTCAGGATTTTGCTTCTCCATATTACAGAGATGAGTCCATTCTCCTGGGCATAGGTATGCAGCCATATGAACTCATGATGCAGTTGATGGCAAAGGGTGACGACCCTTTTTCAGCAGGCCGAACGTATTATTCCCATCCTTCTTTGAAAAGAGATGGTTTTCCTACTATCCCACATCAGAGTTCTGCCACGGGCATGCAGGCAATACCGGCTACTGGTATGGCGCATGGCCTTCAATATTTAGAGAGTCAGGGTTTGTTGGAAGCAACGGAAAAGCCGGTGGTTATATGCTCGTTAGGTGATGGCTCCGTAACCGAGGGTGAGGTATCTGAAGCCATGCAAATGGCCGTACTAAAAAAAATGCCGATAATCTATCTGATCCAGGATAACGATTGGGGTATTTCAGCAACGGGCAAGGAAATGCGCACCATGGATGCGTATGAGTTCGTTGCCGGGTTCAAGGGAATGGAGCGCATGCGTGTAGATGGCTCTGACTTTGTTGATTCTTATTTAGGTCTTCAAAAGGCCATTCAATATGTGCGAGATCGTAAAGGCCCTATTTTGGTGCATGCTAAATGCCCGCTCCTAGGGCACCATACTTCCGGTGTTAGGAAAGAATGGTACCGGGGTGATAAAGATCTCAAGAAGCATGCACAGGACGATCCCATTCCTGTGCTAAAGAAATATCTGCAGGACCACGGTGAAACGACTGCCTCTTTAAATAAATTGGATAAACTAGCTAAGGCTACGGTTGAAAAAGACTATGAATATGCACTGAATTCACCCGATCCTACTGATTTTGATACCCATGAGTTTGCCGACACACCGGTTTTAGAGGAGCGAGGTGAGCGACACCCAAAAGGAGCAGAGAAAGTGGTCATGGTTGATGCAGCGCTTCACGCGGTGGATGACATCTTAAAGAAGCACCCTGAAGCCCTTTTTTATGGCCAGGACGTGGGAGGCACCCTGGGCGGGGTGTTTAGAGAAGCGGCTACATTGGCCAAAAAGTATGGAGATAATCGTGTATTCAATACTCCAATACAGGAGGCTTATATTGTAGGTTCAACGGCAGGTATGTCCGCGGTTGGAGCCAAGGCGATTGTGGAAATTCAGTTTGCCGACTACGTATGGCCGGGCATTAATCAACTGGTAGAGGAGCTTTCGAAAAGCTGCTACCTATCTAACGGTAAATTTCCTATCCAATCATTAATTCGAATTCCGATTGGAGCCTATGGTGGAGGTGGTCCCTATCACTCAGGGAGTGTAGAGTCCACGTTATTGAATATCAGAGGCATAAAAGTGGTATATCCTTCTAATGCTGCGGATATGAAGGGGCTCATGAAAGCTGCCTTTTATGATCCAAATCCCGTGGTCATGTTAGAGCATAAAGGTCTGTATTGGTCTAAGGTGCCGGGAACTACGGAAGCGAAGACTTTTGAGTCGGATGGAGACTACATCATTCCGTTAGGGAAAGCGAGAATTACGCTTGAAGCCGATCAGGAGAAAGTAGATCAGGGCGAATCTGCGGTCATTATTACCTATGGCATGGGGGTGTACTGGGCTAAAGCAGCTGCCAAGGAGTTTGGAGGACGAGTCGAAATTCTTGACTTACGAACACTCAATCCGTATGATTGGGAAGCGGTCTCTGCTGCAGTTGAAAAACATAACCGGGTATTTATTTTAACCGAAGAGCCTCTGCTTAACTCCTTTGCCGAATCGTTAGCTGGCAGAATTGCCAGGGAATGTTTTGAGCACTTGGATGCCCCTATCCAAACCTTAGGTGCGGCTAACCTACCTGCCATTCCTTTGAATGTTGATCTTGAGAAAAAGATGCTGCCGAATGCTGAGAAGGTGAAGGAGGTTTTAAATTCTTTACTTCAATATTGAGGAGAGTCCTTGATTAATAAGTTACTGTTGATCCTTATAAAATCTAGTTTTTAGATCTCTAGAAAATGCCATTTTTTAAGTTGGCCTTTGAGTTCTTTTTAAATTGCCTCCCTTTATGACGATTTTGAACTATTTAAGGGATGGTTATTGCAAGGAAGTATTAATTTATTAAACTACATTGTCAAAAGTTGCTCATCTAGAGACAATGAGGAGTTGTGAACATTGGCAAAATATTTGTCAATTAATAATTAACAGGTTACGTTTCTTTACATGGGTTTTATGCATTGCAAACATTTATGGAATGCGGCTGGAGGTAAAGAAGATACGCACCTTTTTTCTTATTTCATTATAAAAAGAGGCCTTTAAAAGTTGGTGCTCTGTTATGTTATCGAAACCTACCAAAGAAAATTAATAAACTAGTAGACTATGCGCTTACCTTTTCAATATATATTCGGACAATTTAATAGATTTTACCTTAAGTGGGCATTTCTTATGGTTCTGTCTTTTTTTTATCTAACCAGCCTGGCTCAGGTTAATAAGAAGACTAGGGACGAGGCTATTAATAAGAGTTACTTTGTTGCCAGCAATCTCTTCAATAACAAAAGATTTCAAACGCAGCTTATTGAGAAAACTGAAAAGAAGGATGTTGGTAATTTGTTGATTTTTTTCAAAAAATATGAAAGTTGCAAGACATTGAGTGTAGACAGGTTTGATAAGTTTTCTGTTTCAGAAAATGATTCTACAGAACTGTTTTTTGTGGCATTTAAAAACAATACAACATGCGGTGTTAAGGCTCATTTGGTGATCCATAAAATTGTAGATAATCGTGTTGAATATTTATCGAACTGGGTTATGGATAATCCAAGGGACTATAAATCAAATAAGAAAACATTACTGACGCGTTATGGTGGTTAAAGTTGATACTCAAGTATGAAAGGACGTAGTCTTTCTGATATTATCGAGAATTATCTTAAGGTAACTACTAAGGAAGAGACGAAAACTGATATTGAAATTACTCCTCTGGTAAAATCTCTGAGTGGGTCATTCAAGGCTCCAAAAGATTTTGACCATAAAAAAGAACTTACAAAGGGACTTGCAAAAGAATACCTGTAGCTATTGAGAATTTTAATCGATACTGATGTAGTTCTCGACTTTTTCCTTGACCGAAAGCCATTTTCAGATGAGACAACCAAAGTCTTTTCGTTATGTGAAGCCAAGAGGATCCAAGGATTTATAACTCCAGTGATTTCTAGCAACGTCCTGCTAAGACAGACGACTTCTCATGAAAAAGTAATTGAAAAGCTCAATCAATTAATGAATTTCATAGGAGTGTTAGATATGGGTCGGGGAACAATAATACAGGCTTTAGGTTCAGACTTTAGAGACTTTGAAGATGCCTTACAACATTACTCAGCCGTTCAATCTGATTTCATTGACGTTATACTAACGCGAAATATTAAAGACTTTAAAAAAAGTGAAATTGGGGTATTAACTCCTGAGAGTTTTTTGAGGATGTCTACTTAAATATGGAAACGACAAATAAGTTTTACTCAATCTATACCTCAAAAAATAATAGGGAAGTATTCCAAATTCGAGAGTTGAAAGCAGAATCATTCCGAGGCATGGACGTAGTATTCTCAGACGGTAACGGCAATGTCGTGGGAGGTGAGACGTTTAGTTCACCGACTAATTCTAAAGACTATGATGACGTATTCGTTAGTGCTATTTTGGAACTTGATCCTCCTTATGTAGTGGAAGATTTTTTAACTTTTCATTTGAGCGAATACAATAATAAACATGATGCCGATATTAAGTTGTTCTTAAAACATATACAATATGTGATTTTGCCTGAAATCAAAAGAGTTGGAAGGGAGGAGCTGGTTGAGTTAATCTCAGAATGGTTGAATGCTCAAAGAATGTTAATATTTCCTGTTCAATCAAGTATTAAGCGGGATGATTTTAGCCCAGGTGAAATCAAGCATATTCAGAAGAGCTTGGATGAGTTATTAGAAAGATTTAAAACTGTTGAAGTTGGGCAGCAAATACTTTATGATGATCTTCTCGATGAAATAAATGAGTTGAATGATCTCGTTGAAAAACTAAATAAAAAAAATTGGGCTGAAATTTTTCAGGGTAAACTAATGACTACTGTGTTGGGAAAAATTATTGATCAGGGGCTTGAGCCGCTGACATCTATTCTTAAAGCTAAAGATCAAATTAATTAACTTCAGGATTGTCCTACAGTAATAAAACAATCCCCATCCAAATTCAGTTATCTTTGTGGTTTTAAAAGCTGAATTCCGTGGATGCTCAAATACTTCAAACTCACCGTTACTGCAACAGCCTTACCAGCTATTCCAGACGCATAACCCGGGAAGTCTACATTGGTGATATTCCGTTAGGAGGGGATAATCCAATTCGTGTGCAATCCATGACTACTGTCGATACTATGGATACCATAGGCTCGGTAGAACAGGTGTTACGCATGGTAGAATCCGGTTGCGAGTATGTACGAATCACTGCTCCCAGTAAAAAAGAAGCTGAAAATCTCGGCGAGATCAAAAAAGAGCTTTTGAAAAGGGGCTGTGATGTGCCGTTGATTGCTGACATTCATTTCACGCCAAATGCCGCAGAACTGGCGGCACGTATTGTTGAGAAAGTACGGGTCAACCCGGGTAATTACGCAGATAAGAAGAAATTTCAGGAAATAGACTTTACCGATGAGTCCTACAATGCTGAGTTGGAGCGCATCCGGGAAAAATTCACACCCCTGGTAAAGATCTGTAAAGAATACGGTACCGCTATGCGTATCGGTACCAACCACGGATCACTTTCTGACCGAATTTTAAGCCGCTATGGCGATACTCCTTTGGGTATGGTAGAATCGGCCTTGGAATTTCTGCGTATATGTGAGGACCTGAATTATTACGATATCGTGCTTTCCATGAAGGCATCCAATACCCAGGTGATGGTGCAGGCTTATCGTATGCTGGTTAATAAACTGGATGAGGAAGGTTTAAAACCCTACCCGCTTCACCTTGGCGTAACTGAGGCCGGAGATGGAGAAGATGGCAGAATCAAAAGCGCGGTGGGAATAGGCACCTTGTTGGAAGATGGCCTGGGAGATACCGTTAGGGTTTCACTTACTGAAGAGCCGGAATTTGAAGCTCCGGTGGCCCGAACGTTAGTAGACCGATACGTCAATCGTCCTGGACATAAAGCGATAGAGCCGATTGAGTATTCTCCGGTCAATCCTTTTGGCTACCAGCGAAGAAAGACGCTAGAGGCGGCCAATTTTGGAGGCTCAAATGTGCCTCGTGTGATTGCCGATCTTAGCCGGACGGAGATCAGCGACTATAAAGATCTAAAGGCCATTGGTCATTTCTACTTGCCGGAGCTGGACAAATGGAAAATGAATGACCTCGGAGCGGATTACATATACAGAGGGCAAAATCCTGTTGATTTTATGCTGCCCAACGGCCTGAAAGAAATCGTCGATTTCGAAACCTGGAAAGACCATAAGGCTGATATTAACAAGTTGCCGCTGTTCAGGGTAAATGACTACTTCAATGCTCCGGAACGCCATAAAGAAGTTAACTTTCTGAGTATTCAATTGGTTGACCTAAGCGATCAATTAATTGAAAAACTAAAAGGGGAGCGCCAGTTTGTGTTGTTGCTTTCAACGGATAATGAACACGCAATGCCTGAGCTTAGAAGAGCCTTCTTTAAGCT
>JBCDHA010000068.1:0-10541 GCA_038750705.1 Bacteroidota bacterium | reverse complement strand
GTGGGGGTTCTACCTAAAATTGCCGAAAGAACTACAACCGGCGTAGAGGCCAGCAGTGATTCCCCCTTTTTTCGATCAGAATCTTTTACCACACGTCCTTGAAACAAACGAGTAGATGTGGCCATAACTGTATCTCCCTTTTCTGCTTTTTCCTGATTACCCATACAAAGATTGCAGCCAGGACGTTCCAGGTACAGGATGTTATCATATTCAGTGCGAGCAGCACTTTTAGGAGCGGCATCATCAAATTCAAACCCGGAATACTTTTGCAGTATTTCCCAATCTCCCTCCTCCTTAAGTTCATCTATGATGTTATACGTGGGGGCGGTCACAACCAGCGGAGCATTAAACTCGACCTTACCGTACTCTTCTTCCAGGTTTCGCAGCATCTTGGATACGATCTTAATATCACCTTTATGCACCATGCAAGACCCTACAAAGCCTAAATCAACCTTTTTATTGCCTTCATAATAAGAAAGCTCCCGGATGGTATCATGCGTATATCTTTTGGATACATCTTCATTGTGAACGTCAGGATCGGCAATCATGGGTTCATCAATAATATCAAGATCCACCACAAATTCCGCGTAGTATTTAGCCTGCTCGTCCGGAGTTAATGCAGGTTTCTCACCAGATCGGATTTGATCAATTCTGGCATTGGCTTTATCAATTAAACCTTGCAGTACACCCTTATCATTATCCATACCTTTATCGATCATGATCTGGATCCTGCCCTTGGCAATTTCGAGAGATTCGATAAGGGTATCATCTTGAGAAATACAAATTGAGGCCTTAGCTTTCATTTCTGCCGTCCAATCCGTAAAGGTAAAAGCCTGGTCAGATGGTAGAGTCCCTATATGAACCTCAATCACTCTTCCCTGAAATACATTCTCACCGCCAAATTCCTTGAGCATTTGACTTTGTGTGGCGTGCACCACATCACGGAAATCCATAGAATCCTTCATCTTACCTTTGAAGGTTACCTTTACCGATTCCGGAATGGGCATTGAGGCCTCACCGGTGGCCAGAGCTAACGCCACCGTACCGGAATCGGCTCCAAATGCCACCCCTTTCGACATTCTGGTGTGAGAGTCACCACCAATTATTATCGCCCAATCATCAATAGTAATATCATTAAGTACCTTGTGGATTACATCCGTTAAAGGTGGATATTTATGCTCCGGATGACGGCCTGTAATCAGGCCAAAGTCATACATGAACTTCATGAGCCTTGGGATGTTCTCCTGCGATTTACTATCCCAAACAGAGGCGGTGTGACAACCCGACTGATAAGCGCCATCCACTATAGGTGATATCACGGTAGCCGCCATCATTTCTAATTCCTGCGAGGTCATTAACCCGGTTGTATCCTGCGAACCCACAATATTTACCTCTACTCTTACATAAGAGCCGGCATGCAATGTGGCGCCTGACGTACCTACTGCATTCTTATTAAAGATTTTTTCTACTGCCGTAAGTCCTTGTCCTTCATGAGAAACCTCTTTGGACGGAGCAAATACCGTTGGCATATCTGCGCCCAACGTTTTTGCGGCAAAGGTTTGGAGCTTTTTACCAAATACAACAGCATAAGAACCTCCGGCTTTTATAAACTCCATTTTTTGAGGGGTTAGCGCTGAAGAAATATCAATTAATTCCTCATTGCCCTTGTAGAGCTTTTTCGTTTTGGTATTAATGGTAAGCACAGTGCCCGTATCCACCGAGTATACTTGTTTTAATATCGGCTCTCCCTCTTCGTCGACTATAAGATTACCATCCGCGTCATGCTGCTTTACCCAGTTTTTGAGGTCCAAGCCAATACCCCCGGTTACGCCAACGGTAGTCAAGAAAATAGGCGAAATACCATTCGTACCGGCAACCACCGGAGCAATGTTAATAAACGGTACGTACGGACTGGCCTGTTTACCCACCCACAGCGCTACGTTATTTACACCCGACATTCTGGAAGACCCTACGCCCATGGTGCCTTTTTCAGCAATCAACATTACAGTTTTATCGGGATGCTGTTTTTGCAGCGCCAGGAGTTCATTTTGCTTTTCCTTGTTATGTTCAAACAAGCACTGGCCATGTAACTCACGGTCTGACCTGGAGTGAGCGTCGCTACCCGGGGAAAGCAGATCGGTAGATATATCTCCTATTCCCGCTATGAAGGTCACTATTTCAATTTTTTCCGGAGCATCAGGCAGTTTGGTAAAGAATTCAGCTTTCACATAACTCTCAAGGATATCTTTGGCAACTGGACTGCCATTTTTAAAAGCTTGCGCCAAACGCTCCATATCCGCTTCATACAAGAACACCTGTGTCCTGAGCACTTTGGCCGCCTTCTCAGCGATAGTGTGGTCATTACCCAATGCCAGATCAAGGAGAGCCTCAACAGAAGGGCCACCTTTCATGTGTGAGAGTTGCTCGAAAGCAAAAGCAGGCGTAATTTCTTCAATTATGGATTCTCCAAGAATAATTTCCTTTAAAAACTTCGCTTTAACCCCGGCAGCGCTTGTAGTTCCGGGTAGCACATTGTAAATGAAAAAATGGAGAGAGTCTTCTCGGTGCGCATTATCCGAATCTTTAATTTGTGAAATTATCTCACTTATCAATTCCGCATCATCAATAGGTTTGGGATGAAGCGCCTGACTTTTCCTTTCCTCGATTTCATTAAGGTATTCATGATATGTGCTCATAACTTCTTCCTTCAATTTAGACAGACTCAAACGTTTTGATAAGTTGCAAAATTAAGCAATGATCTTAATATTAGACTAGTTTTGCTTAGTTCACCTAATAACTGGCATGTAAAAGTGGGGATCAATAATTATAAAGCTATGCTTGAGCATTAACGAAAGCTTGACAATCTCTTAAACTCTACGTCCGACAGACGAACTTTTCAATGCCTACTTTTGACCTTTAGAATGTTACAACCATGTTTAAAACCGTTTCACTACTCCTCTTCTTTTCAATCTCAGCATTACTAAATACTTGTACCTCAAATCCTGAAAGTGTAAAAATAGATTCAACCGACTCCCTAACGGTTACGAACACAGCAGGCTTTAAGAAGGGAATCGTTACTCCGGTTGGCTACGAAGACACTACCGGAGATACAATTAAGATACTGTCATGGAATGTGGAACACTTCATAGACTCACATGACGATCCTTATGTACAAAATAACCGTGAGAACAACGGTGAGAAAATGGAGGGGAGGGTTTCCTTACTGATACAGGCTTTGCGAAAGGCAGACGCCGATATTGTCGTTTTGCAAGAGTTTGAGCACGTACAGTTTATACAACAACTCGCTGCTGATTCACTTAGCGACATGAAATACCAGTTTTTCGCCGATAGTAAAAGCATAAACTGGTATATGAATGTGGTAGTCATGAGTCGGGTACCTTTAGGAATAATTTACGGTTACGGTTCAGTTACTACGCCTGTGAGCTATGTAGATGAGGAATCTGATGAAGAGAGATATGAAACCCAAAATAGAATTAACACGCGGATGTGGTCTGTCGATGTATTGGTCAATGACCAATATTCGTTTCTGCTTACCGGGGTTCATCTCAAAGCCGGCCGTGGAGCTAGAAATGAAGCTATGCGATTAGGTCAAATCCAGTTTTTAAAAGGTCAATTCGATCGTTTTACCAAAGAAGATCCCGAAAAAAACATTCTTATTGTTGGTGATTTTAATGCTACCCCCGATAGTAAAGAATTTCAGTTTATGCTAGATGGAAACTCACCGGTTAAGTTTATTGATAATGTGGAAGATAGTGTATTTAGCCATCCTGCAGATTCCCCCAGATGGAGAATTGACCATATTCTTCCCAACCAAAATATGCAATCTGAATTAGTTAAAAACACATTAAAAGTGACTTACTTCTTTGACAAGGAAACACAACGCAAGCTAGCAGATCACTTACCTTTAGTAGCCAGCTTTATAACCAGGGATAAGGAAATGATTCACCAGTAGTTCTTCATGCCTAACCTAAGTCATCAACATGGCACCTGTTGGGAACAAGACCGGCTGTATGGTGAGTTGACGTGATCGACCAATAGTTCATAAAAGCGATATTTATGCTTATCAGCAATTGGTGCTTCACCAGCAAACGGAAGAAATATTGGCCCATGTCAGCAGAGGGCGAAAGGATTATATTTTCAAGCTCATACCGTATGAAAGTTGGGAAAATTAGCTGAATGAAGGACAGATAAAACCGCTGCAATGGCTGGTTTACTTCAATAGTGCAGATCAGGGCTTTGATCTAAAATTCAAAGCTGTAAGCAAACCGATAAGGGAGAATAAGGAAAGTATACCGAATAAATTCTCATGCCCTGCGGCGCCTGGTGAACTGTCAAGAATATACCCCATCATAGGGCCAAAAAAGATATCAGGTGTAAAACCAATTACGGAAACCACACCCACAGCACTTCCGGTATAAGCTACTGGAACTTTGGATTCCTGAAATAAGGCATAATAAAGCCCGCGCAGACCAAAAATAGCCGCGCCGGTACTGGCAAGTATCAATAGGGCTCCAAGTTCCAAGCCAGGTTTCAATAATCCGGAATAAATTATGAGGCTGCCTATTATAATCAAACCAAAACAGATTGCCGTCATTTTAGAATGGCCAAATCGATCTCCCAAATACCCCGCTGATATTGCAGCAAAAGGCCGTGACCAAAAGGCCACAGTAGCCGCATGTGCCGCATTAACATCATTAAAAAGTAGCACCTCACTGGCAAATAATGAGAAGTCATCCGTACATTTATATCCGACATAAGCACATAAAAGTATCAGCGACTGCTGCCAGATAGATCGCTTGTTTACCACATTTTTCACTCCTTTCCAGGATATTTTCTCTGTAATAATTTTTTTGTTATCAATATCTTCAATGGTTACCCACGTTACGCCTGCGGTTAAAAACGTGACTACTGAAAAGGCTATGATTACCATGCTGAGCGCATTGGATAATTCTCCAATAGAAGCACTTTCGACATTCTCAGGCAAAAAGCTCCCAAGTATTAAAACAGAGCCGGAAGCCAGCAAAGCCACTATTAGCCCTCTGCCTCCATCTACCAGTCCAAAGGTATTTCCCTGGTTTTTATCCCCCCCGGTCAGGCGGGTAGCTTTAGTGAAGGCCGCCCAGAACAACAAGATGGTAGTTAACCCCCAAAAGCCATAAAGAACAATTAAAGTGGACATTGAGGGAACAGAGGCCATGAAAATACCCCCAAGCGAAGTGATGATCAAGGATAAAGACACCAGTTTTCGAGCTGAATACCTATCGGCCAAAGGGCCGCCAAAGAAGTAGGAGATCATAGCTACAACACCATAGGTAGCAAAGGCGGAACCCAGTTCAAAATTAGTGATCTGAAATACCTTCAAAAAGGTGGGGCGAAAAACTCTGATAAGTACAAACGGAAGTAGAAATACCACCTCGCCGGCAAGTACTAAGGCAAATATCCTGAAGCTCTTTTTTAGCATAATAAAGGTGATCAAGATACAGTTTTTTAAACGTCTCGTCAATTCAGAGAATTACTGGTCGGAATAGCCATTCGAAAAGGGTAGAATTAATACTTTTGTTTTCAGTAAAAAGAAAAACAGATGCTAAGCAGTATTAACCCCACCGAGACCACTTCCTGGCACATATTAAAGAGTCATTTTCAGAACATTGAGTCTGAGCATCTCCGGCAGATGTTCAAGTCTGACCCGGCACGCTTTGACAAGTTCAAAATTCAGTTTGAAGATATTCTTATCGATTACTCGAAGAATCGTATTACTGAAGAAACAAAAAACCTATTGGTAAAACTAGCTGATGAATGCCGGCTGCGAGAGGCGATTGATGCTATGTTTTCGGGAGACGCCATCAATGCTACCGAAAACAGGTCAGTACTTCACGTTGCACTTCGCAATACTCAAAATACCCCAATCTATGTAGACGGTAAAGATGTAATGCCAGAGATAAATGAAGTGCTAGCTAAAGTGGAAGGGTTTTCAGAAAGTGTAATCAGTGGCGCATGGAAAGGCTACACCGGAAAGCCCATTGAATCGATCGTAAATATTGGCATAGGCGGATCTGATTTAGGACCCGTAATGGTAACAGAGGCGCTAAAGGCGTATAAAAAAGAAAACATCGAAGTGCACTTTGTCTCCAATGTAGACGGCACACATATCAGTGAAGTATTGAAAAAAGCTGACCCGGAAACTACACTTTTCATGATCGCCTCCAAAACCTTTACTACCCAGGAAACTATGACCAATGCAAACTCCGCCAAGGATTGGTTTTTAGATAAGGCGAGCGATCTGGAGCATGTGAAGAAGCACTTTGTGGCCATATCTACCAATGCAGAGGCGGTCTCAGCCTTTGGTATCGATACAAACAACATGTTTGAATTCTGGGACTGGGTAGGCGGGCGATATTCTTTGTGGTCAGCCATAGGTCTTTCGATTGCCTGTACCATAGGTTTTGAAAACTTTAAGGCATTGCTCGAAGGAGCGGAAGCTATGGACAAACACTTCAAAGCTGAACCCTTTGAAAAAAATATACCCGTTATTTTGGCCCTTCTGGGTATTTGGTATAACAATTTCTTCGGTAGTCAGTCTCAAGCCCTACTCCCTTACGACCAATACATGCATCGTTTCGCTGCGTATTTCCAACAGGGTGATATGGAAAGCAATGGCAAGTATGTTGATCGCGATGGAAATCCTGTAAACTATCAGACTGGCCCTATAATCTGGGGAGAACCAGGAACTAACGGGCAACATGCTTTTTACCAATTGATTCATCAAGGCACAAAGCTGATTCCCTGCGATTTTTTGGCGCCCGCTATCTCTCACAACCCGTTGAGCGACCATCATCCAAAGCTTTTGGCGAATTTCTTTGCACAAACGGAAGCGCTGATGAATGGGAAAAGCGAAGATGAGGTGGTTACAGAGCTCGAATCACAGGGACTAAGCGCAGCTGAAATTGAAAAACTAAAAAAATTCAAGGTATTTGAAGGGAACCGGCCTACCAACAGTATTCTTTTCAAAGAACTCACTCCCCGGACACTGGGAAGTCTTATTGCTATGTACGAGCACAAGATCTTTGTACAGGGTGTAATTTGGAACATTTTCAGCTTTGATCAGTGGGGTGTGGAGTTAGGTAAACAACTGGCAAAAAAAATACTACCGGAGTTGGACGGAGATCAGCTAGTGGCCTCGCATGACAGTTCTACCAACGGACTAATAAATGCGTATAAAACGTTCAGAAAATAGCCCGCTATGAAATTTAGTTTGGTCATCAAAAGCTTACCTATTCAATTCCTGCTTATCACTTGCTTTGCCTTGGATGGTTATGGTCAAACGGTACTTAAAGGTGAAATACTTAACTATGATGGTAAATCTCTGGTGGGTTACTACCCGACTACGGAAGGTGTGCACCCGACTTACTGGAAAACGGTAAAGCCTAACGAAAAAGGCCGGTTTAAAATAAAACTAGAAAATGAAAACCTGGCTACGGCCAGAGTATATTTTCATCATACTATGTATCGTTTTTTATATGGCAACGACAATGAACTGGTGCTGAGAATTGATCAAAATAAGTTAAAAAGGCCTACGTATAAATACGATTATGGTAAAAAAGAGCAGTTTATCAGAGATTCATTAAGACGAGCCGGTCTTGTAGAAATTGGGGGAGATTATAAGGAAATCAATCATTACTACAACTCTGTAATGAGAACAGCATATGGTGCATTTCCCGTAACTGGTACGACCCACTCCCACTTAATTAGAAATGCAAAAATCCCATTGGAAGTAAACTTAATTCTGGATTCAATGATCAATGTAGAAGTTGATATGATTAATAATCTAGGTCGTCTGGTGGATGAGGGTGATGATGATGAGTATCTTTCAACTACGTTGATTAAAGACTTTTTACGAAATGAAGTAAGGGCTTACTATGCGGGCGTATTTATTAATGGTATGTTCGTAAAAAGAAGTGACCAACTGAATATCTTGGAAAAGGATTCCACCACAGCGTTAGATATATATAATACTCAGTGGGTGAATCTCACTAAGGATTTTCTTAAAAATATAAGTGGAAACGTTAGACCCAGTACGGAATCCATTGAATTCAATCAATTGTTGATAGCTCTGCCTTACTTAAAAAGAGAGTATCGAAATTTTGAGCGGGTTGAGAGTAAGAAAACATTGAATGAAATAGTCATACAGCAGCTTATCTATCCGGATACTTCCTTCTACAACACTGAAAAAACGAAGTTGGCACTCCGATTATATGATCTTAAAATATTCTTGAACAGCCAAACCTTCTACTCGCCTACTCTACTCAATACCTTCTATGAACTGCAAAAAATTTATCCTGATAGTCCCAATCTGGCTTATTTCGAACCTCAAATAGAGAAACTTAAAGAGTTTATAGACAAAAGCACAAAAGACTTTGTGGATGGTCAAATTGTCAAGACGAACTACTCAAGCTTCGAAGATCTGATCGGGGAATTTAAGGGCACGCCCATTTTTATTGACGTCTGGGCAACCTGGTGTCATCCCTGTATTGAGCAATTTCAATATAAAAAGCCTTTAGAAGAGTATTGTAACAAAAATGATATTACGATGCTCTATGTTTCTATTGATAAGCCTTCATTTAAAGAGCGCTGGCGACAAAACATTAAGTACAACGAACTCAAAGGTTATCATGTAAGAGCTAACAATGAGCTAATCAGTAGCATGTGGGAGTATTTAGAAGGTTTTAAAGGCGCTATTCCGAGATACGCCATCATAGATAAAAATGGAGGTCTGGAAGTTTCAGAAGCCGCAAGGCCTGAAAGTTTAGAGGAACTGCTAGCACAATTAGAATCTGTTCGTTGAAATTTTTAAAATACTTTTGAAACATTTATCGTATAATTACGATTAATACTTCATGGGAATTTCTAAATCAGAAAAATTCAGCACTGCACAAAACGAGCTTGCCACCCTGACTAAAGCACTAGGGCATCCGGCCCGAATAGCTATACTTGAGTATCTTGCCGGTCGCAATTCATGTGTTTGTGGTGACATCGTGGAGGAACTGCCACTTTCTCAGTCCACCGTATCTCAACACTTAAAGGAGCTAAAAAATACCGGCTTGATCAAAGGTACCATTGAAGGACCCAGTGTGTGCTACTGTATTGACGCAGAGGCATGGGAAACAGCTAAAAGCGTGATTAACAAATTCTTTGAAGAGGTACAGGTAAATATGGACTGTTGCTAAAAAAATTTAACGTATTTAATCGCAATATTACGATTAATAGTTTTACTTAAATCAATTATTATGAACATCAAATCACAATTTCCAAGAACACATGTAGGCTATGGTGTTAAGAACATCGAAGCCACGGTAGAATTCTACAGCAAGTTTTTTCAGGTGGAACCTGTTAAGGTGAAAAAGGACTATGCCAAGTTTATTCTTGAGGAACCCTCGCTTAACATTTCATTCAGTCAAAGCTCAATACCAATACACCCCGGACAAATCCATTTTGGTATTGAATTGGATAATGCTGAACAACTTAGGCAACGTCTTGGTAGCGCCATGAGCCATGAGCTATCTATTGATGAGGAAAAGGAGGTTAAATGCTGCTACGCCAAACAAGACAAGTTTTGGGTCACAGACCCTGATGGTTACCGCTGGGAAGTGTTCGTTTTCAAAGAGGACGTCGATGAAAATGATAAGGCTAATTCCGAAGTGCGTGAATGTTGCGCCGCATAAATACCGTCTTTTCGAAAGTTTTGTCTTGAATAAATTCTATTTTCACAATATGGACAAAGTGCTAGATCTCGATGTCAGTTATACTGAAGAAGTTAAAGGCATACTCTCCAAGAGTAAGCTGCCTACGGATGACTTAGATCTTACCACTCAGCGATTTATAGGAATTTTATCTGACAAGAAACTTATAGGAATAGGAGCGCTTGAGTTGTATGGTTCAAGCGCACTTTTGCGTTCCATGGCCGTTATTTATGCAGGTCAAAATAAGGGTTTGGGAACAAATCTCGTCTCCGGTCTTCTGGAGCTGGCAAGAAAGAATAATGTGAACAAGTTATTTTTACTAACGGAAACAGCAGAAAAGTTCTTCGCTAAAAATGGCTTCAATAAAATAAACCGCTCCGAGGTACCTGAAGAAATATTACAAACAGAGGAGTTTACAAACCTCTGCCCTTCCACCGCTGTTTGTATGTCTTTGGTTCTGAACTAAGTGCACGTATTAAAAAGATTTATTTTCATCTTACTTTTCTCTATCCTGCTCATTGGTTTCGTAGTACCGGAAAACTTCACCAACCCGGTATCCGGGAGTAAAAAATCCGACTACAATCAGAATTCATTTTGGTATTACCCCTGGGGAAAATCTGTTACACATAAAGGTGTAGATATATTCGCCAAAAAGGGCACGCACGTAGTATCAAGTACTTCAGGTATCGTGTTATTCGCTGGTGAAATCAAAGTTGGTGGAAAAGTAGTTTTGATTTTGGGTCCTAAATGGAGGCTTCATTATTATGCTCATTTAGACTCCCT
>JBCDHA010000067.1:0-10772 GCA_038750705.1 Bacteroidota bacterium | reverse complement strand
TTTTTTCCATATCCAGTTGAAAGGCTTCGGCGCCAACAAAAGGTCGTTCTTCCTGGCTCATGACCGACCAATACATCACTCCGTTAATCAGTTTCATGGTGGACTCGGTAATCTGAAGTGACACCCGAACCGGACCAGGATTCTTATGTTCGATAGCCTTGACAAATTCAGGGATTCTGGCGATAAGTGCCGGATGGTAAAGCATTTGGTGAACGAGTAGCAGCATGTCCTGGGCATTCATATAAAATATTCCATTGTTATATTTAAAAGCGTAGGGCTCTGCCATAAGTTGGGTTTTGATCTTGTAAAAGCGTTCCTCTAAATTGGGATAGGCCTCCCTACACTCGCTGTTGTCCGCACATGATTTAAATACCAAACGTAAAGAGGCGTTTAAATTGGTGAAGATATTTTCATAAAGGCTTACGTGATGTGGAAACAAGCCAAGTAAAATGCTTGCGGAAACGTTCATCGGATAGGTTTTCATGTATTCCAGGCCAAGGCGAGTACCGTATGACCCGCCCATGATAACCACCTTATCATAGCCCAGGTATTTTCTTACCTCTTCGATATCAGCCGCATTTTCAGCTGTGGTGTAGCTGGAAAGATCGATTGATTGGTCACTTAGCTCGTATTTACAATCTTGTGCAATTTTTAATATGTGGTTGTATTCCTCCCGGGCCGTAAGATCCTGCGCCATTATTGCCATAAATTGGCTTCCGAGCTCTTCACAATGTGCCTCTGAAAAACCGGTACCTCGCTGATCCACCAGTACAATATCACGATCTTTACGCAGCGTGTTGTTTTGGAAAACAACGCTCATACTTGAAATGGCAGGTGCGCCGGGTCCTCCCTGTAGAAAAATGATAGGATTTTTAGTAGACTGTTTTTTCGCCTTCAATACTAAATAGGCGATTTGTATTTGGCCAGAGTTCTGTTCGCTTCGCTTCGCGGGCACAGCTACGTAACCACAATCCACATCAGTTAAGCCTTGGGCAAACATGCACTCCATATCAGCCTTATGGCTTTGCAAACAACTGATCAGTAGGGCGAAAGAGCAGGTAAGAAAAAAAGATTTCATGCCGTTATTAACGTAGTAAACCCGCAAATAGATGACCGGTTTTATAATTACCGGTGGATGCCGGCAAGCTAATTTGTCCGTGACTTCCATCGGCCATTTTACCATGAAAGGTAAAACTTCGGATCAAATTCCTTTATCAGTGACAGAACACAATTTCATAGTTATTTCTATTTCGGGGCTTTTGGACTTGTATTGATTCCTGTCCTTTATACTTTCATTTGTTATTTGAGGCGCAAGAGCAGTTCCAACTAAAATAAACCAGGCATAGTCAGTTTAACTTTCTGAAGAGTTTACCCTCGGGGGTGTTAGAATAACCAATTATTTGTCCATTATCGTTACCGGAAAAAAATACAGGTTTACCGGTTACATCTGAAAAAACATTCTCGTATTCATGGTAAAGTGGATACACCGTATTTCCTATTTTGGCCTGTAAGCCCTCATTTCGAGGACCATAAGTGAGTTCAATTTGTTCGCCGTTTTCAAATTCGTAAGTTCCCGTAAATGCCATTAACTTATCAGCTGCTATGGTTTGCACATATGGGTCGTCATCAGATAGTATGAGACCGTCTCCGGGAGTCCAGTTATCATACTCCATGTAGTAGGCCGTGCGTTTGGCTGTGTTTAGCCCCTGAAGCTTGGCAACTAAATGGAGTGCTCCATCGATACCTGCGGATATTCCGGCGGTGGTTATTACTCTGCCGTTATCCACAAAGCGAACGTCTCTTCTCACGTCTATCTCAGGGTAACCAGATTCCAAATTATCCAAAGCATTATGGAATGTAGTTGCGATTTTTCCCTTAAGGATATTAGCTTCAGCCAGTACAAAGGCCCCGGTACATACCGAAAAGTAAAACTCTATATTCTTTTGACCTTTAACCCAATTGATTACGTCCGGGTCATTAGAAGCAGCCGACGAGTTACCACCAAAAAAGGCTAATATATCCGCTGCAGGAGCATTTTCGATACTGAAATCGGGAACAACGGTTAATATGCCCTGTGATTTGATCTTCTTTTTTTCTCTTGAAACTGTGAATACGTTATATCCGGCATAGGAAAATACTTCCATGGGCCCGGCAAAGTCAAGCACCTCTACCCCATCCTGTAAATAAAAGGCAATTGTTTTCACTCTATCTTCTCTTACTAATAACATGTTGCAGTGGTCACATACACCCGGTTTTTCGTGCTTTAAATTGTCACATTCCAGCCCACAAGGCGGACAAACAAACTGTATTTCATCCGGCTTCACCTGACCGGACGCTGTTAAAGCTACAGACATTAATACAATAAACAGAACAGGTCTCATAGGTAGATTTAAATTTGATATGATCAAATGTATTCATCGCTACCTTTTCTTAAAAGGACAACGATCCGCAGCATTAGGACAAACTATAAAACCAGTTCCCCTGGAAGCGCTGAAGCGTATTTTTTCAATAAAGTCCGTAATTGATTGCTGCTGTTCAATCCACAACTCAAGGCGGTCACTTCTACTTTTTCTCCACCTGATAGTAGCCTTACGGCTTTTTCAACACGTAGCTTATCAATGTAATTACCGATGGTGATGCCAGTGGTTTTTTTAAATAACCGGGTCAGGTTTCGCGAACTCATATGCACCTTTTCAGCCAGTTCTTCAATCAATACCTTTTTCTCAAGATGTTGTGCCAGGTAATCCTGTATTTTATGAACTCTATTCTGAATGTGATTACGATACTGAAGAAACACGCTTAGCTGTGGGTCTTTTTCCGAGCGTCTTAAGAAGATCACAATCTCCTTAGCCACTTCAGTGGCAAATAATGGTCCGTACACTTCTTCGAGAAGATATAACGACAGATCGATACCAGAAGAAACGCCAGCGCTTGAATAGACATTTTGGTCTTTCACAAACAGCCTGTCATCATGAACGGTGGCCAGCGGGTAGCGCTTTTTGAAATCATCAATATATTTCCAGTGTGTGGTGCACTGCTTACCGTTAAGAATGCCCACTTCACCTAGCATATAGGCCCCTGTGCAGACAGAACAAATTTTGGCTCCACAATCTGATTGGTCGTTTAACCAAACAAAAAACTCATGCTGTTCATTTACGAAGTGTTCATCAAAAAGAAGGTGAGATTCTAATCCGGGTATAATCAGCCAGTCGTTCTCAGTTAAGGTGTACTGATTAAACTTTTTCAAATTGCCAACCATCAGACCGGCACTTGACAATTCTTCCTGTTTGTCACTTAAGCTCAGGTAGTGAAGTGTAATATCAGCACTAAGCGATTTTGCTTCATAAAACACGTGAATCGGACCGCTTACATCTAAAAGGTGCACCTTGGGAGGCACAAAAAATAAAACCCGGCATGGAGGCCTTTTTACGAGCATGGCTGATGCGCTTACAAGTTTTTAATCATGGCTATGTAATCCGCTTGCAAATCTTCATGAAGGGTGGAAAGCGCCTTCTGTATTTTAACTTTTTGACGTTCATACATGTTTTGGAGCACGGCACTCCGATGGATGGCAATTCCTGATTCTTTAATGGCCTGACAGAAGTAAAGCAGTATTTCTACTTCAGTTTGCTTCTTTCCGGAGTAGCGGATGTTTTTATTGAGCTGCCTTACTATTTTTTGGATACCTTTCTTAGCATAATAAAAATGACTTTGGTTGATCTCATCCATCATATCATCGATATCATATTTGACAGCCTGTATGTATTCGGCTTCGTTCTGAGCATCAAAAAGCAGATAGGTTAATAACTCTTTGTTATCTTTTTTGAACCGTCCGAGACGCAAGCAGATAGCAGCTAACTCTTCGGGAGGTCTGTTTTTTAACTCTTTTCGTATTTCGGCAAGTGAGGCAGGTTTCAAGTCAGGGGCTAACCAGGTTTAAAGAAACATTAAAATACAAAGCATTGGTCAGGTCATTTTCAAGTGCATAGTCCTCATCGCCAAAGCCTCTAAATAAATCACCATCGTCAAGGTTAAAGTTCCAGTCGTAACGTAGTCCCAACTGAGCGCTAACCCAGATAAAATCTTTAAGCGAGTGCTCAAATGTAGCCCTAATCCGCAACTCGCTCCTCCTTAGCTCCGGATCAGCAATTCCACCTATTCCCTCTATCGATTCAATCCGATAAGATTGCCCCTCTAGTTCATAGCCAATAAAAGCTAAGGACCTGGAACTAAAATTTCGTCTTAGATTGGCTCTTGCCGGAAAGGCGGCTTCTATGCCCCACGCTCTGGATGGAAAAGTATAATTGTATAAAAGCACCGGTACGTAGTTGGCTTCACCGATGCGGTAAGTTCTGGTCAGACCAAAACCGTATAATAACCGGTCGTGCTTCTTCCATCCATAAATGAATGTCGCGGAGTATCGGGTCAGATTTAAGGGTTGGAAGTCTGGAAAGAAGTAATCCCCACTAAGATTAGCCGCACCTTGCACTAAGATAAAGTGGGTTTCATTTAGGGGTTTAAACACGGTAGCCAGTAAACCCGTAGTTCTCAAAGCACGATCTTGTAATGCCTGAGCCAAAGTATGCTGATCACTGTTATCTATGGTATAGTGAGACTCCCAGTAATTTACTCCGAGATTAATAAGAACATTCGTTTTTGAGACTACCGGAAAATTAGCACTAAAACGAAAGCCTTGCACACTTTGCACGTCTAATTCCTGCGCAGGGGAATCCCCAAGCGCGTCAAGTGTGAGTGTATGGCTGCCTTGAAAATCCCAACCTACGGAAACGAGCTTATTAGGGCTTTGGTCATAAACCTTTGAGGTACAAAAGCGCTTACCTCCCCCGGCTATTTCAGCATCCGCATAAATGCTAAAATCTTCTTCAATATAGTCATCATCTACTGCGGTAGTATCGGGCTCCTGAGCGAGTAGTGGTGTGGTACAGCAGGCCGATAGCAACAGAACGCCAAGTATTCTCACCTTAGCTGCGCTTTTTTATGATTACGCGCTTCCAAACGTCTGTTCTCCCGAAAAGGCTTACCCCGATAAAGCCCCTTACGTCCAACGTATTTTTGTTCTTCATTTCTATGGTACACGAATACGTGCTTCCATTCTCAGGGTCGTATATCGTACCGTCTTCCCAGGTTTTATCACCCACAAAACTGAAATTTTTAAGCATTCGATAACCGAGTAGAGGTTTATTTCTTAGCTTTTCGTCCGGGTTGTTCTTATCTACCTTGGGCTTTCCACTTTCATCTTTTGGCTCCCTTAACCAAACGATGCGGCCATAGTATTTATCACCGGATTTATCAATCTTTATTCTTGCTTTACCACTTCCTGATTCCCAGACTCCCAGAATGGCATCCGCTTCTTCTTGAGCGAGTATAAGGCTTGAGGATAAAAAAAAGAATGCTGCGGAAAGAATGATTTGTTTCATGTTAGGTACTGTCTCTTAAAACTAAAGTCAAAACAGAATAGTGACCAAAAGGTTTCTCGTACGTTTTTACAAGAGCAGATCAGGCGAATACCTCGGTTTTTATTTTTCTTGGATCGAACTTTTTAGCGAGTTCACTTATTTTTTTAATATGATCCGGGGTAGTTCCGCAGCAACCGCCGATAATATTAATTAGGCCCTCATCCAGAAAAACTTTGATTTGGTCCGCCATATCGTCCGGAGTTTGGTCGTATAGTCCAAACTCGTTAGGAAGGCCGGCATTTGGGTGTGCGCTAACAAAAAACTGCGACTCCCGATCCAGCACCTGCAAGTAGGGCCTAAGTTCCTTGGCGCCCAGAGCACAATTCAAACCTATACTTAGCAATGGAAAATGCTCGAGGGATATTAAGAAGGCTTGAGTGGTTTGTCCTGAAAGTGTTCTTCCACTTGCATCGGTGATCGTTCCCGAGACCATCACCGGTATTCGCTTGCTTTCCTCTTCAAATAATTCATCAATGGCAAATAAAGCAGCTTTGGCATTTAACGTATCGAAAACGGTTTCTACTAGTAATATATCTACTCCACCATCCAACAACGCTTTGGCCTGCTGTTTATAAGCTGTAACCAACTCATCAAAAGAAACACCGCGGTAACCCGGGTTATTGACGTCCGGAGAAATGGAAGCCGTTTTGTTGGTTGGCCCCATGGCACCTGCTACAAAACGTGGCTTAGAGGGTTCGGCAGCCGTAAATTCATCCGCCGCTTCTCTGGCCAGCCGGGCCGATTGAAAATTGATGTCATAAACGGCGTCTTCCAGGGCATAATCGGCTTGAGCAATAGTAGTTCCGCTAAACGTATTGGTTTCGGCGATGTCCGCACCGGCTTTAAAGTAGGCACGGTGAATATCTTTGATGATCTGGGGTCTTGTGATAGATAGCAGATCGTTGTTTCCTTTCAGCGGATGGATATGATCTTTGAAGCGTTCCCCTCTAAAATCTTCTTCTTCCAATATATGGCGCTGGATCATCGTACCCATGGCACCGTCTAGTACAAGTATTCTTTCCCTTAAAACTTCTTCAATATTCATAGATCAACCTTTCTTTCTTCTTTCCAACACCGCAATCCTTCATTCATGATCATTCAAGATGTCGGATTTAGAAACTACTTTTTCGACCCTATTCGTGTTATGTTTTACTGTGCTTGCAAGATCCTTTATAACATCAACCACAACATCTAACTTTTCCCCTTGTTCTTATACTATTTCTGACTGCCTTGAAAGTTTTTGAGCTTTTCCTTTTAAGATTTCAGCCATCTGGTCCTGTTTTTTTAAGCTCCCTGCTAGTATTTCTACAACTCTATCCATAATCCATGGAGATTCTAGGTTGAAGATAATAAAAGAATAATTCACTTGGGGTAGAAAATGTTTATTCATTAACTCTGCAAAGGTTTAATATTCAAAGACTAATGAAACTTGCTGTCATCGATATTGGTTCCAACGCAATACGTTTTCAGGTAACTAATATTCTTCAATACAGGGGTATAGATCATTTCAAACGATTGGAATATGTGCGATTTCCTTTGCGCCTGGGCCATGATGTATTTAGTTCCGGGCATTTACAACCCCAAAGCATCGAGAAATTTCATAAACTCATGAAGGCATTTAGTCTGCTTATCGAACTCTATGAGGTCGATCATTACATGGCCTGTGCCACATCGGCAATGCGCGAGGCTAAAAACGGCCAGCAGGTAGCTAATGAGATACAGGAGCAATCCGGGCTTGAAATTCACATCATTGACGGCTCGGAAGAAGCCAAACTTATCAATAAAGCTATAGCGGAAAACCTGGACACCGGGTTGAGTTATATGCATATTGACGTGGGGGGTGGCAGCACTGAACTTAACCTGATCCGGCAGGGAGAACTCATTGGATCAAAAAGCTTCCAAATAGGATCCGTAAGGCGTATGGGCCACCTCGATTCACCTGACATGTGGGCGGCAATGAAGAATTGGATCACAGGCTCTTCAGATACTAAAGAGCTAAGAACAGCCATCGGTACCGGGGGTAACATAAATAAGTTATTTGAGCTCGGGGGCAAGGTAAAAGGTGAAACAATGGCACTTTCTGAGCTAATGGAGGTACAGGAGATGTTATTGGACACAACGGTGGAGGATCGGATATATAAACTTCAATTAAACCCTGATCGGGCCGATGTAATTATACCCGCTTCTGAGATCTATGTTGCAGTGATGCAGCATGGCGGGATCGACGAAATTGTAGTTCCTGATGTTGGACTTAAAGACGGGATGATTAAGGCGCTTTATCAGCAACACCGCATTATTTAGGTTCTAACGTTTTAATGTATTCAATACTCTTTCTAAAATATTTATCTATTTCAGCATGATCTTCCAATACTGAGTCAGGAACCACCACATAGCCTCTCATAAAAGCGCCATACGACTTGAACGGTTCTGAAGCATGCTTCTCCATAAATTCAGCGCCATCTTCCTTGGAAAGCCTTAGCCCAAGCTGTCCCGCCTTGTTGGTCTGACTGTACATGTGCCCATTCATGGAAGTGTATAGCAGGTTCTTTCCCTTTAACTCAACATCAGGATGGCGGGAAAGCAAGTCTTCGTATTTTTCTTTGAGTGTCATAGTTTTATTTCGGTTAGTCGTCAGACCACTTTGAGTGGTCCGACGACTTATATACTGAATTTACGAAAAAAGAAAAAGCCACTCCTTTGAGTGGCCTTCGTTTTTTGTTTACAATGGATATCAAACATCCACTTTCGCATATTTAGCATTTTTCTCAATGAACTCTCTTCGGGGCGCTACTTCATCGCCCATGAGCATGGAAAATAAATGATCTGCCTCCGCTGCGGATTCTATTGTTACCTGCTTCAAGCTGCGCCTTTCAGGATCCATGGTAGTAGTCCATAATTGCTCAGGGTTCATTTCTCCTAAACCTTTATAGCGCTGTACGGAAACAGAATCTTCTTTGCCATCACCTGCCAGCTCTTTAACTATTCGTTCACGATCTTCTTCTGTCCAGCAATACCGCTCTTTCTTCCCTTTCTTTAATAAGTACAGGGGAGGCAAAGCAATATACAGATATCCATTCTCAATAAGCGCATGCATATATCTAAAGAAGAAAGTCAGGATCAGCGTTCGTATATGACTGCCATCCACATCTGCATCTGTCATGATCACTATTTTGTGATAGCGCAATTTTTCCATATTCAGCGCCTTCTCATTTTCTTCGGTACCAAAACTTACACCTAGCGCGGTAATGATATTTTTGATCTCATCATTCTCATAGATCTTATGCTCTTGTGCCTTTTCTACATTCAGTATTTTACCTCTCAATGGAAGAATAGCCTGAAAGTTGCGATCACGACCTTGCTTGGCGGATCCACCTGCCGAGTCACCCTCAACGAGGTAAAGCTCACAAATGGCAGGGTCACTATTCGAGCAATCGGCCAGTTTACCCGGCAGTCCTGTGCCACTCAATACATTTTTGCGCTGGACCATTTCACGAGCCTTTCTGGCTGCGAAGCGGGCCTGGGCCGCCAGGATAACTTTCTGAACGATCACCCGGGCTTCTTTAGGGTGTTCTTCAAGGTAGTTATTTAGCATCTCTCCTACCACAGTATCTACAGCACCCATGGCCTCAGAGTTACCCAATTTGGTTTTGGTCTGTCCTTCAAACTGCGGTTCGGCCACTTTCACGGAAATCACCGCGGTTAAACCTTCTCGAAAATCGTCTCCGCTAATATCTACCTTTACCTTATCTAACTGCCCTGATTTATCGGCGTAAGACTTCAGCGTGCGTGTTAAGGCCCTTCGAAATCCGGCAACATGTGTACCTCCTTCGTGCGTGTTAATGTTATTAACATAGGAAACCACATTTTCGGTATAAGAAGTGTTGTAGCTCATGGCTACCTCTACGGGCGTATCGCCTTTTTCACTATTCATGAAAATAGCGTCAGGGATTAACTTTTCCCGGGTACTATCCAGGTATTGAACAAACTCTCGCAGCCCACCTTCAGAGAAAAAATCATCACTTCGGGGTTTGCCGTCACCATCTAACTCACGCAAGTCAATCAGGTGAATGCTGATGCCGGAATTAAGGTAGCTCAGTTCCCGCATTCTGGAGGCAATAGTATCGTAGTTGTACTCTGTTGTACTAAATATTTCGGTATCCGGTTTGAAATGAACAGTAGTACCACGTTTGTCGGTAGTGCCTATCTCTTTGACATCATATTTAGGTTTACCGCGCTCATACTCTTGCTCAAACAATTTGCCGTTACGATGTACCGTAGCCTTAAGCGAAATTGAAAGGGCATTCACACATGAAACACCCACACCGTGCAACCCACCTGATACTTTGTAGGTATCTTTATCAAACTTACCACCCGCATGGAGCACGGTCATCACTACTTCTAAAGCTGATTTTTTCTCTTTTTCATGATAATCTGTTGGGATACCCCTGCCGTTATCAGAAACAGTAATGGAATTATCGGTATTAACGGTCACCGTAATATCATCACAGTGGCCAGCCAAAGCTTCGTCAATAGAGTTATCTACCACTTCCCAGATCAGGTGATGCAGTCCCTTCACACCCACATCGCCAATGTACATGGCCGGGCGTTTTCTTACCGCTTCCAGGCCTTCCAGAACCTGGATATTACCTGCCCCATATTCCTTCTTATCGTTCTTATCTTTTTCGCTCATAATTAGTTTTAAACCAAACTCAAAATTACGCTTTTTCCGCCACTTTTAAGCGTTAAAACCCTTGTATAATTATTAACTAATTCTTTAGTTAGTAGTATGATAAGGCATCAATTAACCATTGGCTTATTACTTGTTATTTTTTCTACTTCCGTTGAAGCTCAATTCAGGGTGAGGTGGACACAACAGCAGGCCGATTCGGCAAGAACGGCGCGAGCTGAAAGGGCTTATAAAAAAGCCAATGATCGCATAGAAAATTACAAAGCCAACTCGCGAAAGGATACCGTTAAGATATTACGACTGGCGGGTGCCCGCCTGACACAGCTTCCGGAATTCGTCTTTGACTATCCCAACCTCACGAGTCTTGATCTAAGTAACAACCGGATCGAAAAGCTTGATAAAAGACTGAATAAACTGGACTCTTTGCGCTGGATAAATCTATCGGGTAATAATCTGGCGGAAAGAAGGCTTAGGCTCAAAAAAAATAAGAGTATAAGTCTCTTATATCTTCATAATAATGGATTGAGTTAGCTGCCCAGAGGAGTAAAAAAATTCAAAGCGCTGGAAGAAATTAACCTGAGTAGAAATAACTTCGAACAACTACCAAA
>JBCDHA010000066.1:0-10919 GCA_038750705.1 Bacteroidota bacterium | reverse complement strand
ATGCTTGTATGGTACTAATCATCGGCGGGCCAATAATCAAGAAAGGTACAAGCCCGGAAATCAGCAAAACCGAGCCAAGGACAACGGTTACTGAAACTTCAGATGACTCAACAGTAACCTGACCGCGAGAGATGAAGCTTGGTACCACAAGAAAGAGGAAAAAGCAAAGGGCAACTAATAGCAGATAAAGAGAATAGCTAATTTGAGCATTCAGCAGGTCCCTGCCTTGTTGATCGACAGGGTTTATACTGTCCTTTTTATAAACCTAAAAGATCAGAGGCCCGATGACATTGCCCTCAAACGGGAAGATAAAATAGGCCAATGTGCTTAAATCCAGGGCTATAAGCGCTCCTCTGTCCTTCTCTGCGGAAGGGGGGAATAAAGGTTTCCATACTTACTTCTAAGGCCTCTGCAATGGCCTTTAAGGTATAGAGTTTGGGGTCTATCTCTGCGGCTTCTATACGTTGTATGGTGCACATGTTTAAATTGCACGCTTCCGCCAAGTCTTCTTGTGTGATGCCTTTTAACCTACGATGATGAATGATCGTGTTGGCGATAAAGTTGTTTTCGATTTCATGATGCCAAGTCTGAATTACCTGCTAAAATGGCCACGGCGGACAGCCGCCATGCACCCAACTTGTTATGATAAACTGCAAATACGGCATGGTAATCAACGTTTTTTGCAAACAGCGAACAACCCAAATACCGGGCCTGCGGCAAGTACCACGTACAAATACTGTGCGTTCACAAATGAAGAAAGCCAGCTAAGCAGCTGGATGCTCACGATCGTAATCGAAAATCCGATACAGTTAACTATAGTAAGTGCCGTTCCTTTCGTTTCGGATGCTGCACTATGGGCAACTAAGGTTGAAAACATAGGCGAGTCTGCGATCACTACCATGCCCCAGAAAAAAAGAAACACGATGAACACGATTGTACTGGGCGTTGCTATGATGATTGGAGAAATCAAGCAGCACAAACCTGAAAATGAAAGGGCGACTATGGCCGTCTTCCGGGCTCCAACTCTCAGCGAGACGTAACCCCCCATAATACAGGCAAGCCCACCAATAGCGATGACAGCGAAAGATAAAATGGGAACATCAATAACCGCATCCGGGTGGAGCTGTAGATATACAGTTAGTATAACAGGAACGAAAGCCCAAAACGCATAGAGCTCCCACATATGGCCAAAGTAACCGAAGGCCGCAGATCTAAAGCTTGCATTCTTGAATATCTCTGAAATAACGGAAAACTCGATTTTTTGCATAGCCCTACGGAAAGGCCCGTCTTTTACGAAGATACCGGTTAGCATTCCTCCTAAAACGGCCAAAATAGAGGTGGTGAAAAGTACAATCTTCCAGGATAAACCTGCGGTTAATCCTTTTAGTAAATGTGGGAGAGCGGTGCCTAACACCAATGCGCCCACAAGGTAGCCTAGTGCTTTTCCAAGACCTTCCTTATGATAGTCTGCCGCTATCTTCATTCCTACAGGGTAAATACCTGCCAGGAAAAAACCTGTAAAAAACCTTAGACCGGTCAACGTCAAGAGTGTATTACTCTCGATTATGGTAACCAAATTAAAAACAGCGGCCAAGATGGCACTTACACAAAAGACCTTGGACGGTGAAAAGCGATCAGCAATGGTGAAAATCGCGAAACAGAGCGTGCCTGATATAAAACCAAACTGAACAGCCGAAGTGAGGTAACCCAGCGCGTCTTCTTCTAAGGAAAAACCGGTCACCAGGTCGTGCATAACACCATTGCTGGCGAACCACAATGAGGTACAGCAAAACTGAGATATAATAATTAGCGGCAACGCCCGGGCTCCAGGTTTCATAGTCACCCGCAACCGAGGTTCTTTTTGAGATCCCGATCAGGGAAACCGCCGAAGTCTTTGGTAGTTTCCTCCTCATTATTGATCACCTCATTCTTTTTTGACGCCGGCGCCTTTTTGGGTTTTTTCCTTTTGGACATAATCGAATTTACATCTATTTAAATAATTATGAACCTCAGGTTATCACTTCCGTTATCAGATTCATGATCTTATTGGCTTTATCGCTACTGCTGGGTGCAGAACCAGAACTTTTGACGGTTACTAAAATTGACGATGGAGACGGTATCGTTAAAATTATTGCCATAAATAATAATTACTGCGATTATTCTATAGAGGTAAGTGCGGAATGTGAAAACATGGAGCCGGATATACCCCTACCTGCTGTTCGTATTGCCAAGGCTCAGGATACTACCGTACTGGTTACCCTTTCACGCAAGAGGCGTGCGTCCTGGAGGTATAAATATAAGTACCGGTATGTGTTAGGTAATGTTGAAGAGGCAGAACATGATGATAACGTCGTTTATTCACTTCCTTATAATAAATCAGAAACATACCGATTATTTCAGGGATACAATGGAGCCTTTTCTCATAGCGGGAAGAAGGCATTGGACTTTGTAATGGACGTGGGCACGCCGGTTTTGGCGGCAAGGGATGGTGTGGTAGTGCGCTTGAGGGAAGATTCAAACAAAGGGTGTGGAGATGAAAGCTGTAAAGAATTTGCCAATTATCTGCTCATAGCCCATAAAGATGGGACTATTGCTAAATATTTTCACCTGAAGGAAAAAGGGGTGTTGGTCTCAATAGGCGACAAGGTTTCCAAAGGAGACAAGATAGGTCTTAGCGGTAACACAGGGTGGTCAACCGGCCCCCACCTGCATTTTGAAGTATACCGACCGGAAATGGACGGCGAAGAAACTTTGTCCACCTATTTCACTACGAAAGACGCAGACAAAGTTTTACTCATCGAAGGGAAAAAATATTGATTTTCGATACAATCCACCTATGCCTTTGAAATATGCCTTACCTTCAAATACTGCATTGCACTGTAGCTCATTAGACAACCTGAAGCGCTACCTTCAATGAATATTTGAAATGATGCACCGTATTTGTTCATGTAAATCCCGAACAGCTCATTGCTTCTTATCGACTCAATGAAATCCGGGTTGATAAACGTAATATACCCAAATCCGAATACGGCAAAGATAGTTGAGGCCACAAAAGCTGTGGCTACCCCTGTACCAATTCCCATAAAATAATTGAATTCAGAGAGTGTCTTTTTTGATTCTTTGATGGCCAGGAATACACACGTAAATAATATCCCTGCGTTTAGAATCCTTAACTCGGGTATGTGAATGAGCCCGATAAACTTCATAATCAGGAAGTAAGCTGATAAACCTAAAAATGCCCGAATGCCCCATTTTAAACTGATCTTTTCCATAATGCTGTACTTTTAGTTTTACTCGATGTATTTCTTGTACAAACTCACGGTTAACATTGTTCAGAATTAACTTTTAAAATGCTTACAATTAGAGCTATTTTTCTCATGTAATGAAATATAATAGTGGCTTGCTGATTACTAGAATAGGGAATATTCATACCGGTGTGAGAAGACGAAAGACATTGCACACACCACATGGACAAGCGTCTTAACCTGTAACTTTACGGATGGCTTTTTGAATGGCCAGGTTATTTGGATAGGTGTAGCTTTGATTATTTTCACCTTTTATTTCCAGGTAAAAAAGTGTTATATCGGAGATGTGACCCTCAACTGAATTATCTCCGTCAATGATCCTTATCTTATCGCCTATGCGGTATGGAAAAAAAAAGAAAAGCACTAGTGAAGCGGTCATGTTGCTTAAAACTGACCAGGTAGCAAAAAGGCCAACCCCAACCACCGTAAATATCGAAGCAAAATAAAGAGACAAACCCCTAACGGAAATCTCCCAAATACTGCCTATTAGTGAGGCAAACAGCACAATCAGGGTTATATTGATTAACTTTTTTATGTAAACAGCACGCGATTTGTCTGTATTATTTTTAAGTGCATGTTTGGTAACAGCCCTGATGATCACTGTACGGAGAATAAGTAAAAGCAGCACCAATCCAACAGTAATGGACCATTGGATGATATGCTGATCAATGGATGTTATAATGTCTTTCATAAGGTCTAATTCGTCTACAAATTACTACATGATTTAAACATTTCTATTTTTTTAAATCCGGATAATTTTTCTTTCTTGAGTATATCAAAGACACAGCGCTGATTTAAAAAGAGAGAGCCCTTGAATTTAAACGAACACAACGCATCATGAAATGAAAACACTAATCGACCTTGACCACCCTTACCACAGCGTAGCAGTTATTGTAGTTAGCATAATTGCAGCCTTAGTGTTCAGTCTTCTTCTGTACATTTTGCTTAAAAGAGTGAGGCGTGTATACAATATCGATAATGAGGTACTGGATGGAGTAAAGGCGCCTCTTTTTTTGGTTGTTGTGGTACTACTGCTAGGACCTGCCATCGACTACCTAAACCTGCACTATTCCTGGATTGACCAAACCAGGCACGTTTTTCTGGTATTTTTCGGCGCGTGGCTTTTGATCAATATTGTAGCGGTAGGGCGTTCTGCCCTAATGAATCAATATGACCTTACCAAAAAAGATAACCTGGAGGCCAGGAAGGTTTTTACTCAAATACGTGTTTTTGAGCGGGTGGCCGTGGTGATTATTGTCGTGGTGGCTGTTGGTTTAGCGCTTATGACGTTTGATAGCATTCGTCAGATTGGTCTTAGCCTTCTGACTTCTGCCGGTATTGCCGGTATCGTCGTCGGGTTAGCAGCTCAGCGTTTGATTGGTAATATCTTGGCGGGCCTTCAGATAGCATTAACCCAACCGATACGGATAGACGATGTAGTAATTGTGGAGGGTGAGTGGGGTAAGATTGAGGAAATCAAGCTTACTTATGTGGTAGTGAATATATGGGACAAACGGAGGCTGGTAGTACCTGCCACTTATTTTATAGAAAAGCCCTTCCAAAACTGGACACGAACTACTTCAGAAATCTTAGGAACAGTATTTATCCATGCCGATTACAGAATGCCGGTAGATCCTATCAGGGAGGAACTCGACAAAATATTAAAAAGCACAAATTTGTGGGATGGAAAAGTAAATGTGGTGCAAGTCACTGATAGCAATAAGTCGACTATGGAAATTCGGGCCCTGGTGAGCGCCAAAGATTCCGGATCAGCCTGGGATTTACGGGTTTTGGTACGCGAAAAGCTGATCACATTTATGCAAAAAGAGTTTCCCGAGATGCTTCCAAAAACACGTATAGAAATTCAGGAAGAAAAAGATTAACTGAGCAATTCCTACCGGTTTGTGGCCTGTTACTGCAGCGTACTTTTACCGGTTTTATTTAAGTCTTTTCCAGGACTTCCTATTTGAATCTAACATGACTGAATTTAAGAATTGCCACAAATACAGCTCCTCCGAGGGCATTCCCAATGGTCGCCCAAACCTGAAATCGTAAGTAATCGGTAAACGTAATTGAGTCACTCGTAATAAACCCGGAAAAAACCTCTATTGAACCTACTATACAGTGATGCAGCCCAGCTATACCTATGATGAAGGTTACCAAAATGATGACAAAAATACGGCTTATAGTTTCTTGTGAGGAGGTGACCAACCAACCCAGCAGGCCCATCATCCAACCCGCTAGAAGTGCACTTAACAAAATAGTACTCCAGTCGTAGTCAACCATATGATGTGCAAGATATTCAAAAGCGTGATCGTCAATGAACCCAACTTTCGTTCCTATTCTTGAGATCAAGATACTAAAAACATATCCTCCAACCAGGTTTCCGGCATAGACGATTCCCCAGAGAATCAGCAAATCTCTAACCCGCACGGACCGACTCAAAACGGGTAATATAGCCAGGGCTGTATGTTCTGTGAAAAGCTCGGAGCGACCGATAATAACAAATAGGAAGCCTATAGGATAACAGAGTGCCAGAAACAGATGTAGCACCTCCGTACTAAGGGAGCCACCGAACATCGAATAAATGGTGCCCATAAATAAAATGCTGAAACCTACTTCCAGACCGGCGGCGAACGCTGAAATAAAAAGGCCTGTGCTTGATCGATTAAACTCATGTAAACCAGCTTCTATTTGTTCATCAAGAATTTGTTTTACACGCTTAGGCCTATCGGATCGCGGTTTGTCCAATTCACCCACGGCTCTTCTGGAAAACATGTCTTTTAGCCTACTCATATTTTATGCTTTAGCGGTAATTGTATTGCTTATGTTAACAGAAGTAATTGTCATTTTGATTCTAAATGAATCCAAAATGACGAACGACTTTCAAATATAGATACAAATCATAGGCTATCTTTTGCTGCTATTTGGAACAGTAATTTGTTTAAGATCCTTTCAGAACATATCTTCGCATTGTTTAAAATTGATCTAAATAACAGTTGAGAACAAAGAGTGTAGTTGATTTGAATCCCGGAGAGAGTGGTGTTATTTCTGAACTGCTTGACGATGCCCTCTCATTGAAGCTCCTGGAGATGGGGTGCCTGCCTGGCCAGCCAATAACAATGAACTACACCGCACCCTTCGGTGACCCCGTGTGTGTAAGCGTTTCAGGGTACGATCTTTCGCTTCGGTTAGATGAAGCGATCAACATCTCGATCCAATAACTAATGGAGGTGTCCATGCGAATTGCATTGGTGGGCAATCCCAACTCAGGCAAATCATCCCTTTTTAATCATCTTACGGGCCTTAACCAAAAAATTGGCAATTTTCCCGGTGTTACCGTCGATAAAAAAATAGGCTATTGTCAAATCTCGCCGGATACAAAGGCAGAGGTTATTGATCTCCCCGGAACATACAGTATTTATCCTAATTCCACGGATGAGAAGATCGTATTTGATATTCTTGGAGATAAAACTAACCCACTTTACCCGGATCAGGTAGTGGTGATTGTTGACGCTTCTAATTTCAAGCGAAACTTATTACTATTCACGCAAATTTTCGATTTGGGAATACCTTGCGTGTTAGCGCTCAACATGATGGATTTGGTAAAAAAGTCAGGCCATGCTATCGATCATACAAAGCTTTCAAACGAGTTAGGGGTACCGGTAGTGCCTATCGATGCGCGTAAGGGAAAGGACCTTCTGGCCTTGAAAAAGGCGCTGACTCTACCTGTAAATCCACCCAAATCATCAATATTTCCGGCAGCGGACTATGCCGAGCAAGCCATTGGGGCCGTAAAGGAGGCTTTCTCCATTCAGGAGGATTACCGTGCCTACCAGCTCCTGCAGCAGCATAGTATTAGTAATAATTTAACAGTAAACGAAAAGAGCTTATTAAATGACATTGCCGTAAAGCACGAATTCAATAAAGATGAGCTACGGAGAAAAGAAACCTTGGAGCGGTATGCTGCCATCAACGGGTTTATTAACGGCACAGTTAGCCAAACATTTGCTCAATTGCCAAAACGCTTGACGCAGCGCTTGGACCGTATATTTACCCATAAAATTTTTGGCTACGCCCTTTTTCTGGCTATTTTATTTTTAATCTTCCAGTCCATATTTGCCTGGGCGGAAACGCCAATGGACTTAATTGATACAAGTTTTTCTAAATTAAGTTCGTGGTTGGCAGCACTTTTACCGGCCGGTGTATTTGCCAATTTGATTACGGAAGGTATTGTACCCGGTATTGGGGGAATAGTCATTTTTATTCCACAGATCGCTATTCTTTTTGCTTTTATAGCCATTTTGGAAGAGTCAGGCTACATGGCCCGGGTCGTTTTTATGATGGATCAGGTGATGAGAAAATTTGGTTTGAATGGACGCAGTGTTGTGCCGTTAATATCCGGTGTAGCCTGTGCGATACCGGCAATTATGGCTACCCGCACTATTGACAACTGGAAGGAAAGGCTCATTACCATTTTTGTAACGCCCTTAATGAGCTGTGCTGCAAGACTACCTGTGTATACAATTATAATCGCGCTGATCATCCCTGATAAACTGGTACTAGGGTTGTTCAATTTGCAGGGATTGGCGCTCATGGGGATGTATTTGATTGGGTTCTTTGCAGCGATAATTTCGGCGGCTGCTATGAAAGTTATTTTGAAAACTAAGGAAAGAAGTTTTTTAGTAATGGAGCTTCCTACCTACAAAATGCCCAGGTGGGGTAACGTTGGGCTCATCATGTATGAAAAGTCCAAGGCCTTTGTTTTTGAAGCCGGTAAGATCATTCTGGCCATTTCTATTATTTTATGGGTACTGGCATCTTACGGTCCAGGTGATAGGCTTAACAGGGCGGAAGAAGTAGTTAAAGCTGAACATGCCGAGCTCGGCGGAGAAGAATTAGAGAATGAAATATCGGCTTACAAGTTAGAAAATTCATATGCCGGCATTTTTGGTAAAACCCTGGAGCCAATCATTGAGCCACTAGGGTATGACTGGAAAATAGGCATTGCGTTGATCACATCTTTTGCTGCCAGAGAAGTATTTGTAGGCACCATGTCCACTATTTACAGTATTGGGGGTACGGATGACGAGACTACAGTGAAGAAGCGAATGCAAAATGAGGTTAATCCGGATACCGGTTTACCGAGATATGATTTTGCTACCGGCTTTTCTCTCTTGATTTTCTACGCTTTTGCTATGCAGTGTATGAGTACGCTGGCAGTAGTTTACCGGGAAACCAAAGGCTGGAAGTGGCCAATGCTTCAGCTCATTTATATGTCAGGGTTAGCCTATTTTTCAGCTCTGCTGGCGTATCAGGTTTTTAAGTAGCACAAGAGTAAATCAATGCTGTTGTCATTATAATAAAACCAGGACGTTTTCAATATGCCTGGGGTTGTTGATGCCCGAAGAGCTATGCTGATTACCTATTAAACTAACCTAAAACTCCTTTTTCTAATTTACTATTTTAGTATTCTGTTAACCGAGTAAAACAACCAAATTACCGCGCATCAAATTGAAGATTCATCCGATGGATCTTTCTGAAGCCTTCTTAAAGCTAAACTTAAAATAGATCAGTAGTGCGCTCAAAAAGCAAATGATAGCGTTGGCTACAATTACCGGCCAAAGATTTAAGCTTACCCCGTAAACCAACCAGACAACAGTACTGGTAAACACAATAAGCATCATGACAAGGCTCAGATCACCAACGCTTTTACTTTGCCAGGTTTTATACACCTGGGGTATAAAAGTTATACTGCTCAGGAGTGCACCGAAGTGACCTACTAACTCAATTCCATCCATGTTGTTAATTATTTAATTGATACCCTTAAGATAAACTCTAAATTTTTAAGTCGTTATTTCCGGCAAAGGCAGGAATCTCAAAAAGGTGAGTAGACCTGGATTTGTGATTCCTTATCAGTATCAGAATAACGGTCATCTTAAAAGTATTGAATTACTGATCCACGACAAGTGGAAAATCCTGACCACGGCTAAAGGTATGAGGAAACTGCATTTTTCCTTTGTACTTTTTCGAGAGCTCCGGCACCTGATCATCAAGGTAGCCTTTCAATTCATAAATTGTGATCTTTCCATCCTTTGGCGCGCCATCGGCTTTGCCCGAGAGCGCCTCAAGCAAAACATAGGTAAAAAGCCCGTGGCCCAGCTCGTTAAACTCCGTAGCAAACTGCTCACTGCCGGCAGCCGCCAGTACATGAATTCCCGTACTTCTTGAGAGCTGAGCTAGTGCCTTTTCTTCTGTAGCTCCACGTTGTGCCAGTATTTCAGCCCCACCTCCCGATTGGCAGGCGTCAATGATCACAACTTGCTTCAGGGCTGCAATGGCTTTTAGTTTTTCCTGAAGCTCACCGGCATAGATACCTGTCTTTTTCAATTTATCATCACTGTAAAGTTTGGTATTATCGGTAGGTATGAAGTAAAAATTGTTATCCACCATGCTGCCATGGCCAGCATAATATAAATAGAGTACATCCTGGGGGCGAATCGAACTTTTTAACTCATCAAGCTTTTGTAAGATTTTTTCTTTCGTAGCTTCTTTATCATATATGGAAATGACTTCCACCTTATCGAATAACGACTTGGCTTGTGTCCTTATCAGATCAACAAAACCCTCTGCATCGGCAGAAGCATAGTTCAGATTAAGTGACTCATTCTGATATTCATTGATGCCAATGGCCAAAAGGTATAACGACGATTTCAGGTCACCGCCAAACTGTACTTGCACCCGGCTCTTATGCGATTCAATATTTCCTTTGCTTGACGCCGAAACCTCGATGACATTTACTCCGGGAACCAGATTGAATTTATGTCCTACAACCTGAGATCTGCCCGGTTTCACCTGCAGGTTTTTAGCAAGAATGGCCTTACTATTTTGGAAAAGTGTAGCCGTTTTGGCGCCTCCGCCCTTGTCCGTTACTCTGAATAAGATCTCAGCGTTTTGTTGGTCATAGGCTTGATTGTTTTTGGGCGTTAAAATTTCAATTTCAGGTGGAGGAGATTGTTGCATCTTATCCAGCATATTCAAACGGTTGCTGGAGCGATTGGTGAATACGTCTTTAACCAGGTTCGGCTTATAAAACTCATCAAAAAATTGATCTGCACTGTAGCTTTTCATTCCCTTAACGAACACTATATTTTGGAAAGCGCCTTCCGTTGCATTGAAATGACCATCGGCATTAACCGCCATCCATTCGCGTTCGCTTAGCGTGATATAGTTTACCAGTTCTTTCCCGTTAGCCAAGTCCCAAATGATCACCTCTCCATTTTCTGAAGCGCTTATCAAATATTTATCGTCAGGCGTGAAGCAAAGGTTAGTAACAGGTGCACTATGACCGCTTAGTTCCTTTGTGACCACATAGTCACTTTCTGTGTTTCTGACCTTAATTATGCGGTCTGCTCCTGTGGTGCATAACATACTGCCACTATTGCTGTACCGGGCCACATAGGTGGGACCCTCGTGATCGGAAAAACGCCGCGATTGCAGCCCTGTATTCATATCCCAGATTTTAACTTTACCGTCCCAACTCGTTGACGCTATTACAGGTAGTTTGGGATGTATATCAAATGAATGGATTACATCAGTGTGACCGATAAAATT